>JAHHSB010000061.1 GCA_020025415.1 Oscillibacter sp.
CGCAGTAGTTGAGCCAGTTGGTGTAGAGCAGGTGGGCGCAGGAGCGCCAGCGCACCAGGGGCGGCCGGCTGGGGTCGTCGCCGGGGAAGTAGTTCTCCGGCACCCGGATGTCCAGCCCCGCAGCCACGTCCCGCAGGTACTCCTTTTGCAGCGTGTCCGGGTCGTACTCGGCATGGCCAGTGAGGAAGACCTGGCGGCAGTGGTCAGTCTTGATGGCATAGACCCCCGCCTCCGGAGAGGAGGAAAGGATCTTCAGCTCCGGCACCGCCTCAATGTCCGCCCGGTCTACCGTGGAGTTCCGGGAGTGGGGCACCCAGAAGCGGTCGTCAAAGCCCCGGAAGAGAATGTAGTTGGGCTCCTCCAAGGTGTGCTCGAACACGCCGAAAAGCTTATGAGGCAGCTGGCGCTTTTGGATGCCGTAGTGGTAGTAAAGTCCCGCCAGGGCCCCCCAGCAGATGTGAAGGGTGGAGTGGACGTGGGTCTTGCTCCACTCCATGATCCGGCACAGCTCCGGCCAGTAGTCCACCTCTTCAAAGGGCAGCTGTTCCACCGGCGCGCCGGTGATGACCAGGCCGTCGAATCTGCGGCCGCACACCTCGTCAAAAGTCTTGTAAAAGGCCAGCATATGCTTCTGGGAGGTGTTCTTGGACACATGGCTCGCCGGGGCGATGAGCTCCAGCTCGATCTGCAGCGGCGTGTTGCCCAGCACCCGGGCCAGCTGGGTCTCTGTGTCCACCTTGGTGGGCATCAGGTTCAAAAGCAGGATCTGCAGCGGGCGAATATCCTGCTTCATGGCCCGGGTCTCGGTCATGACGAAGATGTTCTCCTCCCGCAGCACCTGGGTGGCGGGCAGTTGGTTGGGAATTTTGATGGGCATCAGATCGCCTCCAGCGCCTGACGAAGATCGTCGATCAGATCCTCCTTGCTCTCCAAGCCGCAGCTCAGGCGCACCAGCCCGGCGGGAATACCCGCCGCGGCAAGCTGCTCATCGGTGAGCTGACGGTGGGTGGAGGAGGCGGGATTCAGGCAGCAGGTCCGGGCATCGGCCACATGGGTCTCGATGGCGGCCAGCTTCAGATTCCGCATGAAGATGCCGGCCGCCTCCCGGCCGCCCTTCAGTTCAAAGGACACCACACCGCACGAGCCCTTGGGCAGGTACTTCTGGGCCAGGGCGTAGTAGGGGTCCCCGGGCAGGCCGCAGTAGCGCACCCCAGCCACCTTGGGATGGGTGGAGAGGAACTCCGCCACCGCCTGGCCGTTTTCACAGTGGCGGGCCATACGCACGTGGAGGCTCTCCAGCCCCAGGTTCAGGTAGAAGGCGTTCTGGGGGGACTGGATGGAGCCAAAGTCCCGCATCAGCTGGGCGGTGCACTTGGTGATGAAGGCCCCCTCCTTGCCGAACTTTTCGGCGTAGGTGATGCCGTGATAGCTCTCGTCGGGGGTGCAAAGGCCGGGGAACTTGTCCGCGTAGGCCATCCAGTCAAACTTGCCGGCGTCCACGATGGCGCCGCCCACGGCCACGCCGTGACCGTCCATATACTTGGTAGTGGAGTGGGTGACAATATCCGCCCCCCACTCGAAGGGGTGGCAGCCCACGGGGGTGGCGAAGGTGTTGTCCACAATCAGGGGCACGCCGTGATCATGGGCGGCCTTGGCAAACAGCTCGATATCCAGCACCGTCAGGGCGGGGTTGGCAATGGTCTCACCGAAGACCGCCTTGGTGTTGGGGCGGAAGGCAGCGTGAAGCTCTTCTTCCGTAGCGTCGGGGGAGACGAAGGTGGTCTCGATGCCCATTTTGGCCATGGTGACGGCGATCAGGTTGAAGGTGCCGCCGTAGATGCTGGAAGAGCAGACGATGTGATCCCCGCAGTTGGCCAGGTTGAACAGCGCGAAGAAGTTGGCCGCCTGGCCGGAAGAGGTGAGCATGGCGGCGGTGCCGCCCTCCAGGGCCGCGATCTTGGCCGCCACATAGTCATTGGTGGGGTTTTGCAGCCGGGTGTAGAAATAGCCGCTGGCCTCCAGGTCGAAGAGCTTGCCCATATCCTCGGAGGTGGCATACTTGAAGGTGGTGGACTGGATAATGGGGATCTGCCGGGGCTCGCCGTTGCCGGGGGTGTAGCCGCCCTGGACGCAGATGGTTTCCGGACGATAAGACATTGTGAAAAACTCCTTTCAGTTGGGGGACGAAAAAACGGCTTTCGTCCCAAAGATCAGTTCTTTGAGACGAAAGCCGTAAAAGCCTCCGCGGTACCACTCAAATTGCGCCGCCCTCACGGTCCGGCGCCCCTTTAGGGTCCAACAACCCCGTTGCACTGACGCAGCATACGCGGGACGTCCTAACGGCAGCGGCGCTGCCCTCGAACGACCGGCTCAGGAGCCATAGAGCCTGGAACCCCTTGCCGCCGGCTCGCACCCAACGCCGGCTCTCTGCGGGCTTAGCAGTTCCGCCCCTCTCCATCATCGCTTTGAAAGCTATTATAAAAACCGCCGGCCCCTTTGTCAAGACTTTTCCGCGGCATCCTCCGCCGTGGCCAGGCGATAGGCCCGCTGGTAGAAGTACTCCTGGGCGCTGAGGCGCTCCTCCCCGCCCTCCACAGGGGCGTAGTTCCCGTCGGGCCCCAGCTGCCGGGCCTGGACATTGTCCCGGAGCATGATCTGGAAATTCTCCTCCAGCCGCTGCCGGATAGACGGATCCAGTACGGGGGCGGCCACCTCCACCCGGCGCAGGGTGTTGCGGGTCATCCAGTCCGCCGAGCTTAAATAGACGCTGCGCCGCTCCGCCGTACCGAACAGGTACAGCCGGGAATGCTCCAGATACCGGCCCACGATGCTGATAACCCGGATATTGTCCGTAGCACCGGGCACGCCGGGCAGCAGGCAGCAGATGCCCCGGATGATCAGCTGGACCTGCACCCCCGCCCGGGAGGCCTCGATCAGCCGGTCAATGATGGCCTTGTCGGTGAGGGAGTTGAGCTTGGCGCCCACATAGGCGGGCTCACCCCGCCGGGCATATGTAATCTCCTGGTCGATCTTCTCCAGAATATGGTCCTGCAGGCACTCCGGCGCCAGCACCAGCTGCTCGGTCTGCTCCACCGTTTCGCCCATGGCCAGGGCCCGGAACACGGCGGCCGCGTCCCGCCCGATGTCCTGGTTGGCCGTCATCAGGCAGTAGTCGGTGTACAGCCGGGCGGTCTTTTCATTGTAGTTGCCGGTGCCCACCTGGGTATAGTACTCGGTATGTTCCTCCGTCCGGCGGGTAATCAGGCACAGCTTGGAGTGAACCTTGTAGCCGCTCAGGCCGTAAATCACCTGGCAGCCCGCCGCTTCCAGCCGGCGGGACCACTCGATGTTGTTCTCCTCGTCAAAGCGGGCTTTGAGCTCCACCAGCACCAGCACTTCCTTGCCGTTTTCCGCCGCGTCGATCAGGGCCTCCACGATCTTGCTCTGCCGGGCCACCCGGTAAAGGGTCATTTTGATGGAGATCACCCCCGGGTCCGCCGCCGCCTCCCGCAGCAGCTGCAAAAAGGGCGCCATGGACTCGTATGGATAGTGGAGCAGCCGATCCCGCTCCCGGATCTGCGGCAGTACGCCCTCCCCGGGGCGGAAGTCCGCCGCCCGCTGGGGGATGCGCTTTTCGTAAAACAGCCGGGGATCCTGGCGCAGCAGATCCTGGATATCCGAGAAGAAGGAAAGGTCCAGGGGCGTGCGGCTGCGGAACACATGCGCCGGGTCCACCTGGGTGTAGCGGCACAGCAGCTCCACCGTCTCGGCATCCAGCCGGCGGGAAAGCTCCATGCGCACCGGGGCCAGGCGGCGGCGCTTTTTCATCAGGTCCGCCATGAACTCCCGGTAATCCAGATCCTCGTCATACAGGGCGTCGGCGTCGATGTCGGCATTGCGGGTCACCCGCAGCAACGACTTGGCCTGCACCGGATACCCCTTGAACACCTTGGGGATAAAGTGCAGAATCAGCTCCTCGGAGAGCAGATAGCAGCCCTCCCGGCCGGGGACAGGGATCAGGCGGGGAATGACGTCGGTTTGGCAGGGGATGAGCCCCAGCTTTTTCCGGCCGCCCTTGCCGCCCAGCACCGCCACGGCGTAGATCTCCTTATTGCGCAGGAAGGGGAAGGGCTGGCGCTTGCCCACCATAGTGGGGGAGATCAGGGGAGCAATTTCCCCAGTAAAATACCGCTCCAGGTCCGCCCTCTCCTTCTTGGCCAGCTTGCCGAAGCTGGTCAGGCAGATACCCTGTTCCTCCAGCCGCTCCTCCAGCTCCCGGCACACCGCGTCCCGCTTCTCGCCCAGGCGGGCCACTTCCGCCAGCACGGCGGTCAGCTGCTCCTGGGCCGTCATCTGGGTCTTGTTGTCCCGCAGGTCCCGGGATACCAGCCGCTGGTCCACCAGGGAGCCCACCCGCACCATGAAAAACTCATCCAGATTGCTCTGATAGATGGAGACGAAGTTCAGCCGCTCGCACAGCGGCACCCGGGGGTCCGCCGCCTCCTCCAGCACCCGCTCGTTGAATTTCAGCCACGACAGCTCCCGGTTCCGGTACAGCCGCACCTCTTCGTTCACCTGTGCCTTGCCTCCTTCTCCGCCGGAGGGCGCCCCCATTTGCCCGCTTCTCTCTCCGGGGTGCAGGCCCAGCCTGCCCAGCAGGCCCGCCACGGTATTGCGGAAGGTTTCCATCATGCTCCTCCTGTTTCTCTCTATGCCGGCAGTCCCCGGCTCAGCTTCTCTTTTCCAGCAGCTGGCGGCAGAGGTAGCCCTCCCGCACGCCGTAACGGCTGATATACAGCTCCTGGGCCTGCAGCCTCTCGCACACCGCCTCCATGAGCACAATGCCCGGCAGGATGGTGTGCAGCCGGTCCGGGCAGGCGTTCAGAATCAGCTTCCGGGCCCGGACGTCCCGCTTGCTCAAAATCCCCACCAGCTTGTGGAGCTGCTTGGGGGTTAGGCACCGCTCATCCGCCGGCCGGTCCAGGCAGGCCCCGGCAATCTTCAGCACCGCCCGGGCCGTGCCGCCCACGCCGCACACCCGCTGGGGCCGGCTGGGGGGCAGCTCCGCCCGGTCCAGGGCCTGCTCCACCGCCTGGCAAATGGCCTTAAGCTCCTTATCCTTGGGCCAGATTTTGGACACCTGCTGGTTGAACAGCGTCAGCGAGCCCAAAGGCAAGCTCTGGGCCCGGAGGATGCGCCCATCCTCCACCTGCACCAGCTCCGTGCTGCCGCCGCCGATGTCAAACATGGCCCCGCTGTGCAGATCCAGATCCTGCAGGGCGCCGTAATAGCCCAGCTCCGCCTCCTCGTCGCCAGAGAGGACCTCCACCACCACGCCGGTGCGATCCTGGATGGCCTCCACCACTTCTTCCGTATTACGGATATTGCGTACGGAGGCGGTGGCAAAGACATGCATCTCCTGGATGCCCAGCTGCTGGAGCAGGCCGGAAAACCCGGTCAGCACCTGGCAGGCCCGCTCAATGCCCTCTTCGGACAAGATACCCTGGCTGATATAGTTGGCCAGGCCTGCCATTTCCTTCTCGGAAAACATCAATTGAAAAGACCCAGCATCCTCCAGCCGGTATACCGACAGCCGGACGGTATTGGAGCCCAGGTCCACGATCGCAGTATGCACGCGTTCTTTCTCCCTTCATTATAGAACCTACCCAGTCTATTTTACACAGCTGTACGGAAAATACGCAAGCAGTTTTTTGTAAAATTTTGCATATGGCGCCCGGATCCCCCCCTGGTCCGGTCCGGCTTGTAAAAGGGCAGGGGATCAGCTATAATAAAGAAAACGCAAAGGGCTGCCGCTCCGGCGGGAACGGCAGCGAATTTTGGAAAGAAAACAGGGGGGATCTGTATGGAAACGCTGATCTACCGGGACCGGAAGGGCAGCAACTGTTTAAAGTGGGATTATCCCGCCGGCCAATTCTCCCGCCAGGAGCTGACGCCCCTGTGGGTGGCGGATATGGACTTTGCCGCCCCGGCCTGCGTGCGCCAGGCGCTGGCGGAGCAGGCGGAATTCGGCGTGTTCGGCTACCCGGCCTCGTCGGAGGGGTATTACCAGGCCTTTCTGGACTGGCAGCGGAAGTGGCACGGCGTGGAGCTGCAGCGGGACAGGCTGCGCTACACACCCGGTGTGGTGGCGGGCTTTTACTGGTTCGTTCAGCTGCTCAGCCAGCCGGGGGAGGCAGTGCTCATCCAGCCGCCGGTGTATTACCCCTTCCGCAACGCGGTGAAGGATACCGGCCGCCGCCTGGTGACCAACGAGCTGGTGAACAGCCACGGGGTCTATACCATCGACTTCGATGATTTTGAGCGCAAGATCGTGGACGAGCAGGTGAAGGTCTTTCTCCTCTGCTCCCCCCACAACCCGGCGGGCCGGGTGTGGAAGCGGGCGGAGCTGGAGCGGATGCTCTCTATCTGCCGGGCCCACGGCGTCCGGGTCATCGCCGACGAGATCCACCAGGACTTCGTCTATCCCGGCCATGTCCACACCCCTGCGGCCGCCATTCCCGGCTATGAGGACATGGTGGTGTCCCTCACCGCCCCCAGCAAGACCTTCAACCTGGCGGGGCTGAAGATGTCCGTGGCCACCATTCCCGATCCGGAGCTGCGCGGTCGTTTTGATGAGTTTGTGGGCCGCCTGCGCCTGACTGACGGGAGCCTGCCCGGCATCGCCGCAGCCACCGCTGCCTACAACGGCGGCCGAGACTGGCTGGACGCCATTTTGGAAACGGTGCAGGCCAACTACCGCTGCCTGCAGGAGATCCTGCTTCCCGCCCGGCCGAAGGTGGTGCTCTCCCCGCTGGAGGGGACGTATCTGGCCTGGCTAGACCTGGGGGCCTATGTGGCGCCGGAGGGGCTCACCGAGTTGGTGGAGGGCCGCTGCGGCCTGGCGGCGGACTACGGCCGCTGGTTCGGCGGCAGCGCCGCCTGTCACATCCGGCTGAACCTGGCCACCAAGCAGGAGATCATCGCCGACGCCGCCCGGCGCCTGGCAGACGCGCTTTGAAAAAACAACAGGCTCCGGGGCCGGATCTTTTCTTTTTCATCGGGAGGCCATCAGCTTTCGCAGCCCGGCGTCCAGGCCATCCAGGGTCAGCGGATACATGGCAAGCTCCCGGCGCAGCCGCTGGATGGTGAAGCTGCCGAAGCCCCGTTCCCAGCTGCCGGAAGGCAGGGGATTCAGCCAGATCAGGTGGCGGTACTTGCCGGTGAAGCGCCGCAGCCAGGCAAGGCCCGACTCCTCATGCCGGTCGAAAAAGCCCGCCCCACCGCCGGGATCCAGCAGCTCCGACGGGGCCATGGCCCCGTCCCCCACGAAAATCACCTTCCAGTCCTGGGCAAGATTGGCGATGAGGTGAGCGGTAGACTCGCTTTCCCGGCCGGAGCAAGCCGGGGTGGTGTAGAGCCGCT
>JAHHSB010000062.1 GCA_020025415.1 Oscillibacter sp.
GATCACTGTGAGCGTCAAAATACCCCATAAATCCCTCCTGAAATCGTCCCCTGTTCACGCTGTCTTTCATTATATGCACCCGGGTAGGAAAAGGAAGTAAAAAAAGTAAATCCTTTCCGGATTTCTTCCGTTTTTCCCCTTGACTTTCTGGTTAAATTCCTGTAAACTAGTTTCTGTTGTAAAGCGGTATAACTTTACAGAAGGAGAGATTTCTTTGAAAAATCAGACTTATCGCATGACCATGCTCTATGATTTTTACGGGGAGCTCCTGACTGAGCGACAAAAGGAATTTTTCGACCTGTATTACAACGAGGACCTGTCCCTGGCGGAAATCGCGGAGAACGCGGGCATTTCCCGACAGGGCGTCCGGGACGTGGTAGTCCGCGCCGAGGCCCAGATGCAGGAGATCGAGGACAAAACCGGTCTGATCCGCCGCTTTGAACAGATGCGGGGCCATCTGGCCGCCATCGAAGACGCCGCCAACGAGATCAAGACGATCAACTACCGGCAGTACGAGGATCAGCGGCTGACCGAGCTGGCCGACCGAATCCGCACGGAAGCGGCGGCGCTGAAGGAATAACGACAAAGCGAGGGCATTATGGCTTTTGAAGGTTTGACCGAAAAACTCAATGCCACATTCAAAAAGCTCCGGGGCAAAGGCCGCCTGACAGAAAACGACGTCAAGGAGGCCATGCGGGAAGTGCGGCTGGCTCTGCTGGAAGCGGACGTGAGCTATAAAGTGGTCAAGGACTTCATCTCCTCCGTGACGGAGCGGGCTGTGGGCAGCGATGTGCTGGACAGCCTGACCCCTGCCCAGCAGGTGGTGAAAATCGTCAGTGAGGAGCTGACGAACCTGATGGGCAGCGAAAACGCCAAGCTGGCCACGGCACCCCACCCTCCCACGATCGTGATGATGGTGGGTCTCCAGGGCGCGGGCAAGACCACCACCACCGCCAAGCTGGGCGGTCTGCTGCGCCGGCAGTTCGGCAAGCGGCCGCTGCTGACGGCCTGCGACGTGTATCGTCCCGCCGCCATCGAACAGCTCAAAGTGGTGGGCAGCCAGCTGGAGCTTCCCGTCTTCGAGATGGGGCAGGGCGACCCCGTGGACATTGCCGCCCAGGCGGTGCGCCACGCCAAAGATTACGGCAACGACATTGTGCTGCTGGATACCGCCGGCCGGCTCCACGTGGACGAAGCGCTGATGGACGAGCTCAAGCGCATGAAAGAGGCGGTGCAGCCCCAGGAGATCCTGCTGGTGGTGGACGCCATGACCGGCCAGGACGCGGTGAACGCCGCCTCCGCCTTTGACGAGGCGCTGGGCATCACCGGCGTGGTGCTGACCAAGCTGGATGGCGATGCCCGCGGCGGCGCGGCCCTCTCCATTCGGGCCGTCACCGGCAAGCCGGTGAAGTTCGTGGGTACCGGGGAAAAGCTGGACATGATCGAGCCCTTCCATCCGGACCGCATGGCCTCCCGTATCCTAGGCATGGGCGACATGATGACCCTGATCGAAAAGGCCGAGCAGGCCTACGACCAGAAGCAGGCCGCCAAGTTGCAGGATAAGCTGCGGAAGAATCAGTTCACTCTGCAGGATTTTTACGATCAGATGAGCCAGCTGCGCAATATGGGCGACCTTTCTCAGCTGGCCGGGATGCTGCCCGGCATGGGCAAGCAGCTCCAGGGCGCCACCATCGACGAAAAGGCACTGGCCCATACCGAGGCCATTATCCTTTCCATGACCCCGCTGGAGCGGGAAAATCCCCAGATCCTCAACGCCAGCCGGAAAAAGCGGATCGCCGCCGGCTGCGGGCTGCAGGTGGTGGATGTGAACCGGTTGCTCAAACAGTTCAACATGATGCAGCAGCTGGCCAAACAGATGTCCCGGGGCGGCCGGATGTCGGCCATGGGACGGGGCGGAGCGGGTGTGCTCCGCGGCTTCGGAAAGAAAAAGCGTTTCCGCTGAACCAGGAATAAGTGCGTACCCGCATTTATCATAAATTTACATGGATTGTTATTTGGAGGTATTTTATCATGGTTAAGATCAGACTGCGCCGCCTGGGTGCCAAGAAGGCTCCTTTCTATCGTGTCGTGGTGGCTGATTCCCGCTTCCCCCGCAACGGCCGCTTCATCGAGGAGATTGGAACTTACAACCCCTGCGTCTCCCCCGCTGAGATCAAGATCGACACCGAGCGCGCTCAGGCCTGGATCAAGTCCGGCGCTCAGCCCACCGACACCGTTAGAGCTCTGCTGAAAAAAGTAGAAGTTCTCTAATCCGGAGGGCTCTGCATGAAGGACTTGCTGCTCTACATCGCCAGGAACCTTGTTGATCACCCGGAGGCCGTGTCTGTGTCCGAAATCCCCGGGAACGAGGAACTGACGCTGGAGCTGCGCGTCGCCCCCGACGACATGGGTAAAGTCATCGGCCGTCAGGGTCGCATTGCCAAGGAGATCCGCACCGTGATGCGCTCCTATGCGCAGCGTACCGGCGTTAAGGTATCGGTGGATATTGTAGACTAAAAAAGGAGGCGGCTTCAGCCGCTTCCTTTTTTCAGTGCCGGAGCTCAGCCGCCCTGCGGTCCCCGCCGGCTTCTCCCCACCCCGCCTTGCCTGAGCGGGAAAAATGTATTATGATACTGCTGAAGACGAAACCAAATCAATTTCCGGGCAGCCCCGCTGCCCCACAGGAGCGCATATGAAACAGGAATGGATCCAGGTGGGCCGCATCGTCAACGCCCACGCTACCCGGGGCGAAGTACGGGTACAGCCCGTCCGCCAGAGCCCCCAGTTTTTGACCCGATGCAAGACATTTTACCTTGACGGCAAGCCCGTGGTCCCCACGGCCAACCACGTCCACAAAAATCTGGTGCTGATGAAATTCCCCGGGGTGGACGATATGAATGCCGCCCTGGCGCTGAAAGAAAAGCCCCTCTATATCCGCCGGGAGGACGTCACCCTGCCCCCCGGGGAGTATTTTGACGAAGAACTGCTGGGCATGGAGGTCCGGGACGCAGACAGCGGCGCACTGCTTGGCACGCTGACGGCAGTAGATAGCTATCCTGCCAGCAAGGTCTACACCGTCCGGGGAGAGCAGGTGTATTTGATTCCCGCGGTGCCGGAGGTGTTTATCCGCTCCGTGGATGTGACGGGCAACCGCATGGAAGTCCATGTGCTGGAAGGGATGGCGAGTGATGAGAATTGATATTATGACCCTCTTCCCCGACTCGGTGGACGCCATGCTAGGCGTGAGCATTCTGGGCCGCGCCCAGGCGCGGGGCTACATCACCATCCGCTCCCACCAGATCCGGGACTACACCACCAACAAGCAAAAGCAGGTGGACGACTACCCCTACGGCGGCGGCCGGGGCGCGGTGATGCAGGCCGACCCCCTCTACCGCTGTTGGGAGCACATCAAGGAAGAGAGCGGCGATCCCAACTCCTACACCATTTTTATGTCCCCCTGCGGCCGCACCTTCAATCAGAAAGTGGCCCGGGAACTGAAAGCCGCCCACGACCACCTCATCCTGGTCTGCGGCCACTATGAAGGCATCGACCAGCGCTTCATAGACGAGTGCGTGGATGAAGAGCTGTCCCTGGGGGACTTTGTCCTCACCGGCGGGGAGATCCCGGCTATGGCGGTATGCGACGCCATCTGCCGCATGGTGCCCGGAGTGCTTCCGGATGAGGCGTGCTTTATGGAGGAGTCCCACTGGGACGGGCTGCTGGAATATCCTCAGTACTCCCGGCCCGAGGAGTGGCACGGCCGGAAAGTGCCGGAGGTGCTCCTCTCCGGCCACCACGCCAACGTGGCAGCCTGGCGGAAAAAGGAGAGCTACAAACGCACCATGGCCCGGCGACCGGATCTGTTCGCTCAGTTTGACGAATCCCGTCTGACCACCAAGGCCGAGCGGAAGATCTTCCAGCAAGCCCAGGAGCAAGAGAACGACTGACCTCCCCCGTTCTAAATATAGGAAGCGCTCCCGTCTCCACTTGGAAACGGGAGCGCTTTTTTCTTGTGTTTGCCGGAGCTCAGCAGTCCCCCTCGGGGATGTGATGATCCCGGAAAGCCTGGAGCAGCCGGTCCATGTCGGAGGGGATGGTGATGGGCTCGCCGCAGGCTTTAATGGCGTTGGCTACGTCTTTGAGGCCGTTGCCGGTGACCACGGACACCACGGTATCGTTTTCACCCAGGACGCCCTGCTCGCACAGCTTCTTCACGCCGGCGGTGCCGGTGACACCGGCAGGCTCGCCGAAGACGCCGCAGCGTGTGCCCAGCAGCTTCTGGGCCGCCATGATCTCCGCGTCGGAGACATTAACCGTCAGGCCATTGGACTCCCGAATGGCCATGAGGGCCTTGTCGGCGTTCCGGGGCACGCCCACGGCGATGGAGTCGGCCAGGGTATTCTCCTCCATGGGGTGCCAGGGCTCCCCGGTCTGGATCGCCCGGTTCAAGGGGCAGCAGCCCTCCGCCTGGACGGAGATGAGCCGGGGCAGGCGATCGATGAAGCCGATGGCGTAGAGATCCTTCAGGCCCTTCCAGAGGCCCGCGATGGTGCAGCCGTCGCCCACAGAAATGGCGATGTAGTCCGGCACCTGCCAGTCCAGCTGCTCCATGATCTCCAGGCCCACGGTCTTCTTGCCCTCGGAGAGGTAGGGGTTAATGGCGGCGTTGCGATTGTACCAGCCCCACTTGTCGATGGCCTGCTTGGACAGTTCGAAGGTATCTTCATAGCTGCCCTCCACGGAAATCACCGTGGCGCCGAAGGTCATCAACTGGGCCACTTTGCCCTTGGGCGCCCGAGATGGCACGAAGATGAAGGTCTTGATGCCCGCAGCAGCGGCGTTGCCCGCCAGGGACGAGGCGGCGTTGCCGGTGGATGAGCAGGCAATCACCTCCGCCCCCGCCTCCCGGGCCTTGGCTACGGCCATGGCGCTGGCACGGTCTTTCAAAGAGGCTGTGGGATTCTGTCCGTCGTCCTTGACCCACAGCTTCTTCAGCCCCAGCTCCTTGGAAAGGCGGGGCGCTTCATACAGGGGACTCCAGCCCACCCGCAGGGGTGTAGGCTCGGTGCTCTCCTCCACGGGCAGCAGCTCCCGATAACGCCACATGGTCCGCTCATTCCGGGCGGCCAATTTCTCCTTTGTCAGGACGGATTTGATGTAGTCGTAATCATAGACGATATCCAAAATGCCGCCGCACTCGCAGGTGGTCAGGTCGGGGGTGGCCTCATAGGTCTTGCCGCATTTGACGCACTTGCCGTATTTCACATTTTTCATGGCCTTACTCCTTTTCCGGCAAATCTGCCGCCAAGATTCCAACAGGGGCGGGGCATGATGCCCCGCCCCTGAGGCGTTTTCACATAATACTTTCGCCTGCGGCGAAAAATATCACTGATTTTTTCAGGGACATGTGCCTCGGAAACATCCATTGACCCAGCCGCCCAGGGCGGCATCACCATCGACCGGGGTCACTGGTGTGGGGGAATCCAAAGGGGGGAGGAAATCCCCTCTTTGAGAATTACAGTGCCTTGAGCAGGCCGGTGGCCTCGTTGAACTCGTTGATCAGTTCGTCCAGGGCCGCAGCCTCGGCATGGACGGCGTCCCAGGTGTGCTCGGTGTCATACCACAGGGCATTGAGATCCTTGACATCCTTGCCCTGCTGCTCCACCCAGGTGTAGTACTTCAGGTTGTGGACCCGCTTGCGCTCCACATAGGTCAGCTCCAGCAGGTTGTCGGTCTTCAGGCCCAGGATGTGCAGGTTGTGGTCCAGGGAAGCCTCGTGGGCGTTGTAGGCGCCGTGCATCTCGTTGAGCTCCTTCACGCGGCTCTCATACATGGCGGCGGAGTCGGTGAGGACGGTGCCCACCACATCATGCTCAGTGAGCTCATAGTACTTGGCCATCTTGATGCAGCACAGGAGGTTCGCGATGCCGCTGATGCCCAGCCAGCTGAGCTTCTCCACCAGTTCGGGATCCAGCTTCAGCTCATCTTGGAGGTAAGCCTTGCCCTCGGGGGTGTTGAACAGGCGCAGCAGACGCTGAGAGTCCTCATCGTCAATGGCGATGGCCATGTCAGTGTTCTTCACGTTGTGGATCCAAGGGATATGCTTGTCGCCGATGCCCTCGATCCGGTGGCCGCCGAAGCCGTTATTGAGGATGGTGGGGCACTGCAGCGCCTCACCCACGGCCAGCTTCAGCTGGGGATACTTCTCCTTGAGCAAGTCGCCCGCGGACATGGTGCCAGCGGAGCCGGAGGTAAAGGCGGCAGCGGCAAAGCGGTCGCCGGGACGCTTGACGGCCTCATACAGGTCGGCCAGGGCGTTGCCGGTGACATTATAGTGCCACAGCACGTTGCCCATCTCCTCAAACTGGTTGAAGATCATCATGGTGGGATCCTGTTTGAGCTCCCAGGTCTTGTCGAAGATCTCCTTCACGTTGGACTCGCAGCCGGGGGTGGCGATGACCTGGCCGGCGATCTTGCTGAGCCAGTCAAAGCGCTCCTTGCTCATCTCTGCGGGCAGGATGGCCACGGAGTCACAGGCCAGCAGCTTAGAGTTGAAGGCGCCGCCGCGGCAGTAGTTGCCGGTGGAAGGCCAGACAGCCTTATGATAAGTCGCGTCAAACTGGCCGGTGACCAGGCGGGGAGCCAGGCAGCCGAAAGAAGCGCCCACCTTGTGGCAGCCGGTGGGGAACCACTTGCCCACCATGGCGATAATGCGGCAAGGCACGCCCGTCAGCTCAGAGGGGAACTCGATGTAGTTAGGCACCGCCTGATACAGGCCGCCGGTCTCCTTCGCCTCGTTCTTCCAGGTGATGCGGAACAGGTTCAGGGGATTGACGTCCCACAGCCCCACGTTCTTGAGCTTGGCCTGGATCTTCTCGGGAATGATCTCAGGGTGCTGCATCTGAGCAATGGTGGGGATGATCACGTTGTTTTCCCGGGCCTTGCGCAGGTTGTGTTCCAGTCCGGTGGGGTTCTTGGTCAGATCAATCATAGTTTATTTACCCTCCTGTTTATTATCAATATAAGAATATAAGGTATACTTGGAAATGCCAAAATATTTGGCCACCTTGTCGCTGGACTTGGTCACCAGAAACGCGCCGTTTTGGTTCAAAAAGCGGATGGCCTTCACTTTATCGTCCTTGTTCATCAGGGCCACCGGTTTGCCCACCAGGGCTACCGACTGGACGATCAGATCGTCCAGCAGGTCCGAAACATTGACGATCTTCTCCGGCTCGCTGTTAGGCTGCTCGCCGGCGGAGGTCAGCTCCCGGACGGCGTTTTCCACC
>JAHHSB010000063.1 GCA_020025415.1 Oscillibacter sp.
GATTCGGGGCTCCCTTCCGCTTGCGCTCTTTTTCCTGGTTCCGCTGGGCGGCCTTCCGCTCGGCGGCGCGCCGGGCCTTGAGCTCCAGCTTCTCCGCCGCCTCGCTGTACTGCTCTGGATCCTGGTCTGCCAGCCGACGGACCAGCGCCGCGGCAAAGCCGATGTCAGTCACCGCAGCCAGGGCACAGACGCCCCGGCCCAGGGCACCGCCCAGCTCCGCCTTGGTCCAGGGGAGCCGGACCCACAGGCAGTTGCCTGTCTGGGCAAAGTGCCGCAGCCGGCGGATGGTGTTTTCCGCCGCGTCCGCGGCTACCAGCAGCAGCCTGGCGTCCTTGCTCCGAACCGCCGAGTCCACCGGCTCCTCACCCACGGCCAGCATGCCGCCCCGCATACACAGGCCCAGCATGGACAGAAGATGTTTATCCAGCGTCGTCGCCCCCCATCTCCCGCTCCAGCGCGTCATAGACCTCACCGGGAATGGGGATCTCAAAGGCGCGTTCCAAAGCCTTGGCTTTCCGGGCGCGCTTGAGACACTCCACACTGTGGCAGACGTAAGCGCCCCGGCCGGGCTTTTTGCCGCCGAAATCCAGGGAGATCTCCCCCTCGGGGGACTTGACCACCCGGATCAGATCTTTTTTGTTTTTCATCTCCCGGCAGCCGACACATTGCCGCTGGGGGATCTTTCTCATTTTTGGCATACGCGCCCCGCCTTTCCAAGAAAATTACTCCGTGACCTCCGTGGGCTGAGCGTCCTCCGCCTCGGCAAAAGCCTCGGCCTCGTCGTCGTGCCAGCTGGCGGGCTTGATGTCGATCTTGTAGCCGGTCAGCCGGGCGGCCAGCCGGGCATTCTGGCCCTCCTTGCCGATGGCCAGGGACAGCTGGTCATCCGGCACGATCACGCGGCAGGCCTTGCCCTCTTCGGCCATGGTGACTTCCACCACGTCGGCGGGGGCCAGGGCGGCGGCGATGAACTGGGCCGCATCCTCGCTCCACTTAATGATGTCAATCTTCTCACCCTGGAGCTCATCGACGATGGCGGCCACGCGCTGGCCCCGGGGACCGACGCAGGCGCCGATGGGATCCACGTTTTCGTCGTGGGACCACACAGCCATCTTGGTGCGGCTGCCCGCCTCCCGGGCGATGGACTTGACCTCCACGGTACCGTCGTAGATCTCGGGCACTTCCAGCTCGAACAGGCGCTTGACCAGGCCCGGGTGGGTCCGGGAGATCAACACCTGGGGGCCCCGGGTGCTGCGGCGGACCTCCACCACATAAACCTTGACGTGCATGCCCTCGCTGAGCTCCTCGCCCTGGACCTGCTCGCCGGCCATCAGCAGCGCCTCGGTGGATTCCGAGCCGGTGCCGATGCGCAAAAAGACGTTGCCGTTGCGGGGATCCACCCGGGTGACCGCACCGGTGAGGATCTCGTGCTGCTTGGAGTTAAACTCGTCATACACCATGCCGCGCTCGGCCTCCCGCAGGCCCTGGATGATCACCTGCTTGCCGTTCCCGGCGGCAATGCGGCCAAATTCCACCGTGTCCACCGGCAGATTCACCACGTCGCCGATCTCGTACTTGGCGGAGATGGCCTTGGCCTCGGCCAGGGTCAGCTCGTTGGCGGGATCCACATAGTCTTCCTCATCCACCACAGTCTTCTGTACGTACATCTTCAGAGCCTGGTGGGCTTCATCCACGTCCACGATCACGTTCTCCACGTCCTCATGGTCCCGCTTGTAGGCGGTGGTCAGCGCCTGAATGATCTTCTCCATCATGAAAGACTGGGGAATATTCCGCTCCTTTTCGATCAGGGCCAGGGCGGCAAAGATCTCCGCGCAGTTCATGCCGGGATTTTCCTTCTGTTTCTTACCTCTCATCGGTATTACTCCTTATCTTCAGCTGTTTACAGCCTGTTTTGCTCATCACGACGGATCAGAATTCTACCCGCAGCCGGATCAGCGCCGTCTCCTGCCGGGAAAAGACCAGCTCGCTGCCGCCCACTTCGACGGTGGCGGCGCCGCTGTCTGGATCATAGGCCTGCAGCGTGCCGGCAAATTCCTTGCGCCCGTCCCGGTTCTGATACAGCCGCACCGTGACGGGGCTGCCCAAAAAGCGCTGGAAGTCCGACGGGCGCTTCAAGACCCGCTCGGCTCCGGCGGAGCCCACCTCGAAGGTGTAGCTGCCCTCAATGGGGTCGGCCTCGTCCAGCAGCGGCTCCACCGCCCGGGAGACCTTTTCGCAGTCCAGAATATCCACGCCGCCTTCCTTATCCAGCAGGATGCGCAGATACCAGGTGCCGGCCTCCTTCACATACTCCACATCCCAGAGGGTGCAGCCGGCTTCGGCAATGGCGGGGGCGGCCAGCTCGGCCACGAGATCGGTGATCTTTTTCATGTTAAAGCTCCCTTCTGCGGTTGGTTTTTCCTTTGAAAAAAGCCAAGAAAAAGAGCGGACTGCAAAGCCCACTCCCATACCTTACTCATCTTACGCGTACAATATAGCACAGTCAAATGGAAAATGCAAGAACTTTCTGCTGTTTATATTAAAATAAGTAGGAAAAAGCCGGCCCCCGGAGGGACCGGCAAAGAGGACGGGACTTCAGCGGCTGTGCAGGGCCCGCCACAGGCAGGCCAGGGCGAACACGGCCAGATTCACCAACACCACCGATGCGCCCACCGGGGTGGACAGGACGAAGGAGACCGTCAGCCCCACGCCAAAGCACACGACCGACGATGCCCCCGCGCACAGCACCACGCCCCGGAAGCTCCGGAACAGCCGCATGGCGGTGAGAGTGGGGAAGATGATCAGACTGGAGATCAGCATGGCACCCATCATCCGCATACCCAGCACGATGGTCAGCGCCGTGAGCACCGACAGCAGGGAGTTGTAGCGCCGGACCTGCAGCCCCGTGGCCCGGGAGAAGTTTTCGTCAAAGGTGATGGCGAAGATTTTGTGGTAAAACAGCACAAACAGCACCAGCACCGCCGTGCAGACCAGCGCCGCCAGGATGACGTCGGTCTCGGACATGGTCAGCACGCTGCCGAACATATAGTTATCCACGTCGGTGGTCATACCCGTGGTCAGGGAGATGACCACGATGCCTACCGCCATGGACGAGGCGCTCATCACCGCAATGGCGGCATCACTGTTCCAGCGGCTGTCCTCCGCCAGGCGCAGCAAGAAGAAGGCCGCCAAGATCACCACGGGGATGGAGAAATACAGGGGCGTGAAGCCCAGGGCCACCGCGATGGCCAGGGCGCCAAAGGAGACGTGAGAGAGGCCGTCACCGATCATGGAGTAGCGCTTCAGAACCAGGGAGACCCCCAACAGGGCGCAGCACAGGCTGATAAGTACCCCGGCGATCATGGCGCGCTGCATGAAGGGGTAGGAGAAAATGGCCAGCAGATTCATTCCAGCACCTCCCGGAAACGCTTCCCCTGGGGGGAGGAGAGATAGTCGGCCGCACTGCCGCAGAACCAGCTGCTGCGCCCGATGTGCAGCACGGTTTTGGCGCTTTGCAGGGCGGCTTTGAGGTCGTGGGTCACCATAACCACGGCCATCCCCTCCTGCTGGTTGAGATAGTCCAGGGCCTTGTAAAGCTCCTGGGCCGCGGCGGGGTCCAGGCCAGTGATGGGCTCGTCCAGGATCAGCAGCCGCCCGGCGGCGCACAGCGCCCGGGCCAGCAGCACCCGCTGCTGCTGCCCGCCGGAGAGCTCTCGGTAGCAGCGATCCTTGAGCTCCAGAATGCCCAGCTTGCCCATGTTCATCAAGGCCGTGGACTTCTGGGCAGCGGAGTAGAAAAAGCGGCTGCCCTTCTGGTTCAAAAAGCCCGACATCACCACCTCGCTCACCGTGGCGGGGAAGTCCCGCTGGGCCCGGGTCTGCTGGGGTAAATAGCCGATGGCGCCGTTTTTCAGCTCCGGCGCCCGGCGGATCTCACCAGAGAGGGGGGCGAGCAGGCCCAGAAGAGCCCGCAGCAGCGTGGACTTGCCGGAGCCATTGTCTCCCACGATGCACAGATAATCGCCTGCCCGGATCTCCAGGTTCAGATGCTCCAGCAACGGCTGGCCCTCATAGCCCAAAGAGACATCCGTGCAGCAAAGCAGTTCTGTTTGCTCTATCACTTGCTTTCCTCCTTCCCCTGGGCGGCGCAGGCGGCGCACAGCCCGGAAAATATCGTTTTGCGGGGATTGATAAGAAAATGATGCTCCCGCTCCAGATGATCGTACAGCGGAGCTAAGTGGGAACAGCTGACGTGGATGATCCGGCTGCAGCGCTCACATTTAATTAAAAAACAGTCCCGGTGGGTGCCCTCCTGGAAACAGTATTGGAACAGCGCTCCCTCGTCGGTGCTGATCTTGTGGACCAGTCCCGCCTGCTCCAGCCGCTCCAGCTGGCGGTAGATGGTGGCGATGCCCACAGGGCAGCCCTCCTGGCGCAGGGCCTGGGCCAGCTCGCTCACGCTGACCGCCTGGCCCTGCCCCTCCAGACAGCGGAGCAGGGCCTGGTGCTGCTTGGTTTGGTAGGCCATAGCTTCCTCCTGAAATTGAAAATGAAAATCATTTTCGTATTATAAACCTGGAACAGAAAAAGTCAAGAGGAGTTGCAAAAATGGCCGCGAACGTGTAGAGTGAAACTGGTAAGATCCCGCCGAAACTTCTGGGGGGATCTCAAATCACGAAAAATAATAGGAGACTGTCGATATGAAAGTGACCCTGGTGATTATGGCGGCGGGCATGGGCTCTCGCTATGGCGGCAGCAAGCAGGTGGATGGCATCGGCCCCAACGGGGAGATCTTGATGGAGTATTCCATTTATGACGCGCTGCGGGCGGGCTTCAATCGGATCGTGTTTATCATCAAGCCGGAGATGGAGGAGATGATGGAGCGCCTGTGCGGCGCCTATCTGCGCGGCAAGACGGCGGCGGACGGCAGCCCTGTGGAGGTGGCCTACGCCTTCCAGGACTTCAGCTCCATTCCCGATTTTTATCAGATCCCGGCGGAGCGGACCAAGCCCTTCGGCACGGTCCACGCCCTGCTGTGCGCCGAGGGGCTGGTGGACGGACCCTTCTGCGTCATCAACGCCGACGATTACTACGGCATCGACGCCTATGCCACGGTGTATCAGGAGCTGGTGCGCCTGCCGGAGCAGGGCCGGGGCACTATGGTGGGGTATCTGCTGAAAAATACCGCCAGCCTGCACGGGACGGTGTCTCGGGGCGTTTGCACCGTAGAGAACGGCTGCCTGCGCTCCATCCGGGAGGCGCTGAAGATCCAACTCTATCCCGACGGGGCTCTCCGGGATCTGGACACCGATACGGCGCTGGACCCGGACACGGTGGTATCCATCAACTTCTGGGGCTTTACTCCAAGCATTTTCCCGGAGCTGCGGACGTATTTCCACGATTTTCTGCGCAGTGAGGCCGGTCAGCAGCCCAAGGCGGAGTGCCTGCTGCCGGTGATGGTGGGCGAGCAGCTGCACAGCGGAAAGCTGGAGGTCTCCGTTCTCCATTCCGCCGATCGCTGGTTCGGCATGACCTATCGGGAAGATCGGGAGTCGGTGGCAGAGGAGCTGCGCAAGCTCCACGCCGCCGGCGCGTATCCCGCCACGCTGCGGGAGGGCTGAGCCCGGCCCGGAGCCGGGGACCCCAAGAAGGAGAGAAACAATCGCCGGGAGGGAAGACAAATGACAAAGAACCTGGAGACGCCCGGGACCCGGGCGTGGTTTGAAGAGGAATTCCGCCATCTGCCCGAGTAGTGGGAGCGCAGCTATGAAAAGGAGATTGTACGCCTGAGCCTGAGCGACCGGGAGGAGGCCATCCGCCCGGTGCTGGAGGAGATTTTGCGGGACGAGACGGCCAACGAGGACCTGCGTTACGCCGCTTACTGCACGCTCCATTCCCGCTATCGCCGGATGCGGGACCACCAAAAGCTTAAGGTCCTCACCGCCCAGTATGAGGAGTGGTTTCGGAACCACCCCTCGGCGGAGCATTTTTCCCTGCTGAGCTATGTGGACATGGGGGACCGGATCGATGGGGAGTCAGTGCTGCTGCGGGCGGAGCAGTCCATCACCCTTATGCGGGAGACGGCGGGCTCGCTGCACCTGCTGGCGGATCTCACCGCCCGGTATTACGAGGAGAATCCGCAGCTGCTCACCGCCGCGCCTGAGCAGGCCAAAGAGTGGCTGGGCAAGGCCATTCGGGCGGTGGAAGCGGCCATTGCCAAGGATAACTATGCCAAGTTCCACTATACCAAGGCCCGGCTGCTGAGCCTGCAGGGCCAGCATGAGCAGGCGCTCAAGGAGCTGGAGATCGCCATGGACCGGGAGGATTCCGGCCGGGCGGACTATGCCATTCGGATGGCCACCTACATGAGCGAAAAGATCCGCATCGCCGCTATGAAGCGGGAGGAGGATCTGCGCCTTTCCATGCAGGATTACATCACCCAGATCGAAAAGAAGCAGGACGATGCGGAGAAGAACATCGAAGCGCAGATGGGCAAGCTCAGCGACTCCACCGTGAAAAACCTGGAATTCCTGGGCCTGTTCGCCGGCATCATCAGTTTCACCGTGGGCGGCATCAGCATCGTCTCCGGGGCCTCGGCCTTTTCCTTCCGGGGCGCGGCGGGCCTGCTGATCGTGCTGATGGGCGCGTTGCTGGAGGTTTTTTGCGGCTTCGGCGTGGCCCTCCATGGCCTGGGCAAGGAAAAGGAGTATCGTTACCGGAATCTGGTGGTCTGCGGCTTCGGCCTGGCGATGATTGCCTTGGGACTGTTTTTGTGTGAGGGATTATGAGCTTTATCAAGATTGAAGCCCTGTGTACCCCCGGAAAAACCGTGAATGAGGACAGCTTTTCCGTCTCTCCACGGCATCTGCTGGTCATCGACGGCGCATCCGGACTCTGCGGTCAGCACGTGACCCGGGAGGCGTCTGACGCCCGCTGGCTGGCATTGCGGGGAGCGGAGGAGTACGGTCGGCTGCTGCAGGAGCGGGACGACCCCATGCCGCAGCTGTGCGGGGAGGCCTGCCTGACCATTCAGGGGGAGTTTGTCCCCCTGCTGCCGCCGGATGCCGGCCAGGATGCCTATCCCTCCGCCGGAGTGGCGGCGGTGCGCCTGACGGGGGATCGGCTGGAGTATTATAGCTT
>JAHHSB010000064.1 GCA_020025415.1 Oscillibacter sp.
CGCTAGCCTGTCACGCTAGAGGTCGACGGTTCGAGCCCGTTCCGGGTCGCCATACGCTGCTGTAGCTCAGTTGGTAGAGCGCGTCCTTGGTAAGGACGAGGTCACCAGTTCAAATCTGGTTAGCAGCTCCAAAAAGCACTTGAAATCTTCGGATTTCAAGTGCTTTTTATTTTCCCAAAGCAACGGAAATTCGGGATATTCCCTACGGTAATTTCGGCTGAGGATTCTTCACAAGACCAGCTCATAGAGCAGACGGGGCATGAGAACGCCGATATCCACATAGAAGATGTTCGCGGTGTCCACATGCTCAAAGCCGAAGGATTCATAGATTCCGCCGGGCTTTTCATTGTCTTTCAGGCAGCCCAGGCAGATCGCCTTGCAGCCGCTGTCCCTGGCCGTTTGAATGGCGTGGGCGACCAGCTGCTTGAAAAAGCTCCGGCCGCCGTAATTAGGCAAGACCTGCAGGACATGCATCACCCCGGCCGCCTCTTTTAGGGCCTGAATATGCCAGGGAGCCGTACGATATGTCTCGCCGCACTCATAATTCATAGATAGGCGGCGACGATTTTGCCGTTCTCCAGCATGATTTGCTTCGAATTCCTGCCGCGCAGACGGCATTTTTCGGGGCTTTAACGGGTGGCACCATCTTTCCCCCATCAGCACACCCGGCACATATGAGAGCGCGCAGAGAGGCGAAAATAAAAAGCAGCCTGCATCGTCCGAAAAGGCGATGCAGGCTGCCAGAGTTTCAACGGGAGGTGCTGCTTACTTAGCCACTGCCTCAGTGCCCTGGGGAAAGCAGATCTTGTTCATCACGGGGGAGAGCACCTTCTGCACGGGCTGCATGATCTTGCCCACGAAGATGGCGGCCAGCACGGTGCCGATGCCCACACCTTCGATACCGTGCAGGAACACCAGGGACAGCAGCAGGGACAGCGTCACCACGGTGCAGTCCACGATGACCTTGATCTGCTGGAAGCTCTTGCCGGGCAGCTTGTCAGTGATAGCCAGAGTCAGGCCCTCCATGGGCAGGGGAACCAGCTTGCAGTTGACGTACATGCTGATGCCGATGGCGATCAGGATCATACTGATCACAGCCATTACTATCCGACCCACGATGCCGGGCAGGCAGAAATCGCCCATGATCAGGCCGGTCACATCCACGAAATAACCGAAGATGGTGGAGAACACCACCTGGGTCAGGTCGATCAGGCGGAACTCCTTGCGCTTGATCAGAATCTGGAACAGAATGTAGCAGCAGAACACGACGGTCACGCAGGTGCCCAGCTCCACCTTGGTGATCAGGGAGAATTCATAGGGCAGGGAGTTGACCGGGGACACGCCCAAATTCGAGTTGACGGAGAACGTCACGCCGAAGGCCAGGGTGAACAGGCCCAAGATGTAGAACAAAATTCGGTAAATCATTCTTTTAAAATCCATAGTTTCCAATCTCCTTATTAATTATTAAAATATAAAACGAAAGAAGTGATGGCAGAGGAGCTGTTCAAGCCGGCTTTGGAGCGGAAGCCACGAAAGCGGGAGTCTTTGCCGGTGGAACATGCTGCTCTTTGATGCCAAAGAAGATAGGGAATCCCAGAGCGGATTCCCTTTGTGCGGGGAGACAAATATGCTTGCCGGATAAGCAAGAGACTTGCGGCAGAAATAGGGACCAGCCCCGCCTGCCGCCAGGCAGATGTCATTTTACTGGCTGCGGGCTGACGCGTCCTCCAGCTTTTTGAAGAGTTTGAGCAGCCGGCGGCCCAAGGGAAGATCCAGAAGCTGCCGGTCGGCAAAATAATGGAGCCTCAAAAAAATAACCATATACCACCGCGGACAACGCCGCAGAGAGGATCGGCGCAATAGCAGCAAGCAGCAGCGCAGCCACAAGGCCGGACAGCCCGGCAAAAGCCGGCGCATCAAAAAAGACCCGTCGGGCGCTGCCCCCATCCTGACGGGAAATCCGGCTGAACATCAAGTTTGGACACGGCCAGGGGCATACTGCAAGAAGAAAGGGGCGGCGCGATGTTATAGATCCTGCCGCCCGCATTTCTCAGCAGATTGGCCATGGGAACCCGAGATAAAAAACCGATGAATTTTGTCAGGTTCTGTGCCGCGGCCAAAGTCGTGCCCTGGAGCAGCATACTGCGTTCGGTGTTTTTCTTCATATGCTGCCCCGCGAAAACAAAACGACGCTAAACTATAATTCTAATAGAAATATGCAAAAAAAGTCAAGCTTTTTACAGTAAAAACTTGAAGGTTTCTTGTAAAACAGAAAAGATGATGATAAAATCAGAGCACATTGAGCCAGGAGGAAGGACCATGGGAAATTTTTTTAATGAAATCGCCCGGGAATTGGAGGGCGGAAATCCCGTGATGCTGGTCAGTATTCTGACTGCGGCCGGGTCCACGCCCCGGGGGGCCGGCGCCATGATGGCAGTGTTTCGGGACGGGCGGAGCTGCGGCACCATCGGCGGCGGCAACGTGGAATATGAGTGTCAGAAGCTGGGGCACACACTGCTGGATGCGGGGCGGAGCGCCATCCGGGCCTTCCGCTTTACCCCCGGCCAGGCCGCCGATCTGGGCATGGTCTGCGGGGGGGATGTAACAGTACATTTTCATTGCCTCTGCGGCGGCGAGCCGGATCTGGCCGGGCTGTTCCGCCGGGCCGGCGCGGCGGAACGGAACAATGAAAACGCCTGGCTGGTGCGGCGGCTGGAGGGGGAGACGGTCACCCGGCTGCTGCTGGTCACGCCTACATCCATGGCAGAGGGACTGCCGGCGGAGCTGCTGGGAGAGCGGGCGGTCTGGACCCAGGGAGCGGATAGCTGGTTTGCCGTCCCCGTGGCCCGGGCGGGCCGGGTGTATATTTTCGGCGCCGGGCACGTGTCCGCGGCGCTGGAGCCGCTGCTGGAACGGCTGGGCTTCCGGACGGTGATCTACGATGACCGGCCCGAGTTTGCAGACCCCAAGCGCTTCCGCGGGGCCGAGCAGGTGATCTGCGGGTCCTTTGAGGCGCTGGGAGAGCGCTTGACCCTGGGGCCGGACGACTATGTGGTGGTCATGACCCGGGGGCATCAGGCAGATTATGAGGTGCTGGCCCAGACTTTGCGCAGCGGCGCCCGGTATTTCGGCTGCATCGGCAGTCGGCGGAAGCTGAGCCTGTGCCGGGAGCGGCTGCTGGCCGCGGGCTTTACAGACGGGGATTACCAGCGCCTTCATGCTCCCATCGGCCTGGATATCGGGGCGGAGACCCCGGAGGAGATCGCCCTTTCCGTGGCGGCGGAGCTGGTGGCCGTCCGGGCCGGCAAGCTGTCGTAAGTGAAGCGTGGGCGGCGCCGTCGGAAAGGGCGCGCTGCGCCTTGCAAAATGCGGGAAAGCTGTGTAGAATAGAGACAAATTGATCGCTTGCCGGGAGGGAAGCTTTTATGAACCGATTGAGCAAGGAAAACTATTACCTGGATATTGCCCAGACCGTTTTGAAACGGGCCACCTGCCTGCGCCGGGTCTACGGCGCCATCATCGTGAAAAATGATGAGATCATTTCCACCGGCTATAATGGCGCCCCCCGGGGGCGGGCCAACTGTGTGAATCTGGGCTTTTGCTCCCGGCAGGTGCTGAAGGTACCTCGGGGGGAGCGCTACGAGCTGTGCCGCAGCGTCCATGCCGAGGCCAACGCCATTATCTCTGCCGCCCGGCGGGACATGGTGGGCGGCACCCTCTACCTGGTAGGGGAGGATGCCCAGACCGGGGAGCTGCTGAGTGATGCCACCTCCTGCGCCATGTGCCGGCGGCTGGTGATCAACGCGGGCCTGGAAAAGGTGGTCATCCGCCGCACGGCGGAGGAGTTTGAAGTAGTCCAGGTCTCCGACTGGGTGGCCGAGGACGATCTGATGACGCCCCCGGATCAGGATGCCATTTTGGACCGAATGTAACCCCGGCGTCTGCATCACCATCACCGTCTGCGCTTTCGGGGCGGAACCGAGCGAAAGGAAGAAACGCTTTTGAAAACAGGACTCATTACCTTTTACCATATTCACCATTACGGTGCCTTTTTGCAGGCCTATGCCACCCAACAGGCTGTGGAGGACCTGGGCAGTGACTGTGAGATCATCAATTATTATGTGAACCAGAACAATGATCTGTTCCAGAAGCCCGGCTCCGTGCATGCGGCTGCTTCGGATGTGCATACAGCGTTGCATTACCGGGCGCTGCGGGCCCGGTATGACCGCTTTGAGGCTATGACCCGGGATCATCTGCACATCACCAAGCATCGCTATGAGAGCTTTGAAGAGCTGAAGCAGGACTGCCCGGTCTATGACGTGTATCTGTCCGGCAGCGACCAGATCTGGAATCCCAAGATCTTTCCATCCGGGCGCTGGGCCCCAGCGTTTTTCGGGGCCTTTGCCCAGGGGCGGAAAATCGCCTACGCCCCCTCTTTCGGCATCCCCTCGGTGCCCGACCATATGGAACAGGAGCTGCGGGACTATTTGGACGGCTTTTCCCATGTGGCCGTGCGGGAGCGCCAGGGCCAGCAGATTGTTCGGGAAGTGACTGGGCGGGAGGTGCCGGTGGTACTGGATCCCACGCTGCTGCTGGACCGGGAGCGCTGGGGCACGCTGGCGGCCGCTCCCCAACGGCAGGGCGGCTATATCCTGTGCTACTGCATCAGCAAGCCCGGCGCACTGACACCCTATATTCAGCGCCTGGCGGCGGAGACGGGGCTGCCGGTGGTACAGCTGTGCGGCATCCGGCAGAAGGTGGTGCCCGGGGCCGAATGTGTGCTGGATGCGGGCCCGGCGGAGTTTTTGGGCTGGTTCCAGAACGCCAGCTATGTGTGCACCAATTCCTTCCACGGGACGGTGTTTTCCGTCCAGTTCCAAAAGCCGTTCTTTACCACTGTGGCGCCCAGCGAGATGGCCGCGCCGGAGCGTTCCCGCACTTACAGCCTGCTGACGACCCTGGGGCTGACGGAGCGGATCATCGGCAAGGGGGACACTGCTTCTTTGCTGGAGGATATCGACTACGAGGCGGTGAACGCCCGATTGGGCCGGGAGCGGGCGGCCTCCCTGGCTTATCTGCAGGCGGCGCTGGAAAACCGGCCCTATGAGCCGCCGGCGCCGGAGCAGGAGGGGACTGACAAGGGCTTGCCCCGTCTGGCCAACCACAGCCGCTGCACCGGCTGCGACGCCTGCCGCAGCGGCTGTCCAACCGGCGCCATTTCCATGGAGCGGGATAAGGAGGGCTTTCTCTATCCCCGGGTGGATCCGGAGCGCTGCGTCCACTGCGGAAAGTGCACGGCCATCTGCCCGGTTCTCAACCAGAGGGAGCAGCGGCAACTGCCGGCGGTATTTGCCGCCTGGAACAAAGACGCCGTGATCCGCAAGGACTCCACCTCCGGCGGCGTATTTACCGTCCTGGCGGAGGATATTCTGGAAAGCGGCGGCGTGGTGTTCGGCGCGGCGCTGGATGCCAAGCAGCACCTGCGGCATATCGCCTGCTTCAAGAAAAAGGACCTCTGGCACCTGCGGGGCGCCAAGTATGTCCAGAGTGACCTGGGCAACACCTATGCCGAGGTCAAGGAGCTGCTGGAGAGCCGGCCGGTGCTGTTTTCCGGAACTCCCTGTCAGGTGGACGGCCTTTACCGCTTCCTGGGGGAGCGGCCGGAGAATCTGACTACCTGCGACCTGGTCTGCCATGGCGTGCCTTCCCCCGGCGTGTGGGAGGATCTGGTGGCTCTGATCGAGGGGAAGAAGCGCAAGCAGCTCCAGAATGTTCGTTTCCGCAACAAGGTCACCGGCTGGAAGGACAGCCATCTGACGCTGCTGTACCTGGATGGCTCGGTGGATTCGGCGCCGCTGTTCAACACGGAGTTTGGCCGGGCTTTCGGCCGGGCGCTGTTCCTTCGACCGTCGTGCTATCAGTGTCCCTATACCTCCATCAACCGGGTGGGAGATTTTACCCTGGGCGATTTCTGGGGCCTGCGGCCGGACGAGTTGCCCGAGCAGCAGGAGCTGGGCGTGTCACTGCTGATGGTCAACACCGCCCATGCCAGCCATATGTTCGACCGGCTGCCCCTGGCGCGGATGCCTTTCCCGCCGGAGCGGGCCATCGCCGGCAACCCGCGCCTGGCGTCCCCTATAGCCCGCCCGGCGGAGCGGTCGGCCTTCTTCGCCGCCTACCAGCTGGAGCCGTTTGAGCAGGTGCGCAAAAAGTTTTTGAAGCTGCCGCCGGTGCCGGTGCGTCTGGCGGCCAAGGCCCTGACCCCCGAGGTGAAGGAAAAACTGAAAAAGGCCCTGAAACGATAAAAGAGCAGGCGCTGAAAATTTTCAGCGCCTGCTCTTTTTGCCCAAGACGGCAGGGGACAGGGCTTGCCGGGAAAAGCTCCGCCCCAGAATAAAGGACCGGCTGAGGAGCGAAAATCGGCCTCAGTCCCTCCAGATTCCGTTGAGCTGTCCTTCTTCAGGCTGAGAGCGGCTGGTCTCGTAGACAAAGCCGTACTGGGTCCTGTCGGTTTCCACCAGGGCAGTGACCAGGGGCGTGGTGGACAGAGTGGCAGGGCCCTTGCCGCCCTGGATGACGATGTGGTACTCGTCGGGGATCTCCAGCACCTGCGTCCAGCTGGGGACAGACACCTGCATCACCGCCGCTCCAGCCAGATCAGGGTGGGGAAGCAGCAGGAAAGGGGCGGAGTAGAGCTCGTGGAAGGAGTAGGAGAAGTAGCGGTAGCTCCCGGCATAGGAGAGGGCGGACTGCCACGGATAGACCAGCCAGTACGGCACGATGGCCCCCAGCCCCACCACACTTGCGGCGGCCCGCCAGGCGGTGTCCTGCAGCACCGCCTCCGGCTGGGGCGGGAAACTTTGCCTGCCGGCCCGGCGTCGGCAGCGGCTGGAAACGGAATTTCGGCAAAGAAAAAGCCCCCGCCTTTTGGCGGGAGCTTTTAGACAGCAGTTAGTCGGTCACGTAGGGCAGCAGGGCGATCTGACGAGCGCGCTTGATGGCCTCGGTGAGCTGACGCTGATGCATAGCGCAGGTGCCGGTGGTTCTGCGGGGCAGAATCTTGGAGCGCTCGGAAACAAAGCGGCGCAGCTTAGCGGCATCC
>JAHHSB010000065.1 GCA_020025415.1 Oscillibacter sp.
GGCAGCTTGGAGACCACTACCTTGGCCCCGGCAAAGGCTGCGAAGATCAGCGTCAGGCCGCCCACCCGGCCGAAGAACATCAGCCCGATCAGAACCAGCCGGGACAAGCTGCCCAGCCCCGGGGTCAGTCCCAGGGTCAGACCCACTGTGCCGATGGCTGAGGCGGTCTCATACAGGCAGGGAAGCATGGGCAGACCTTCTGCCAGGCTGATGACGATGGCACCGCCGGAAAAGAGCAGCAGATACATCATCAACAGCGTGGCGGCATGGCGCACTGCCTCCGACGCTACCCGCCGATGGAAGAGATTGGCGCTCTCCCTGCGGCGGAACACGGCAAAGGCGGAGGCCACCAGAACGGCGGCGGTGGTGGTTTTCATGCCGCCGGCGGTGGATCCCGGGGAGCCGCCGATGAGCATGAGGACGATGGTGATGAACTGCCCCGGTTCGCTCATGGCCGCCAGATCGGCGGTGTTGAATCCGGCGGTACGGGGCGTTACAGACTGGAACAGGGACAGCCAGATCCGCTCCGCCAGGGGGGAATCCCCGAACTCAAAGAAGAAAAAGTACAGCGAGGGGAACAGGATCAGCAGTGCCGTGGCGGTGAGGATCACCTTGCTCTGCATGAAATAGCGGCTGATATGCTGCCGGTTGGCCCGGATATCCTCCCAGGTCAAAAAGCCGATGCCGCCTACCACGATCAGCAGCATGATCGTCACATTCACCACGGGGGAGGTCTGGTAAGACGTCAGGGAGGAGAAGGTCCCCCGCACGCCCATCAGGTCAAAGCCCGCGTTGCAGAAGGCGGATATGGAGTGGAACAGGGCGTACCAGAGGCCCCGGAAAAAGCCGAAATCCCGGCAGAACACGGTGGCCAGCGCCGCCGCCCCCAGCAGCTCCATAAAAAAGACCGTCTTGAGAATAAAGCCGGTGAGCCGGACGACGCCGCTCATTTTCGGCGCGGCGATGACCTCCTGCATGGTGCTGCGCTGCATCAGGCCGATGCGCCGACCGGAGAGGATGGAGATGGCGCCCGCCACTGTCACCACGCCCAGGCCGCCGATCTGGATGAGCAGCAAGATGACCGCCTGACCGAAGCCAGACCAGTAGGTGGCAGTGTCGTATACCACCAGGCCTGTCACGCATACGGCGGAGGTAGAGGTGAACAGCGCGTCGATGAACGGAGTAAAGCTCCCGCTTTGGGAGGAAATGGGCAGCATCAGCAACAGCGCCCCGCCCAGAATCACCAGGGCGAAACCCAGGATGATCACCTGCGAGGAAGTGAGATGCCGTACCCGCTGCGAAAAGTCCATAATGAAAATTCCCTTTCACGTCTCTTATTGACTTCTTTATTATCAAAGGCTCCGGTTAAAAAGTGGATAAATGAATGGACGGGAACATTAAAACCGCATAAAGGCCAGAAAAAAGGAACCCCCAGCATCCAGTGTTGCCCTGATGGCCCCGGCTGATACGCGGCGGGCAGCACAAAGACGGCCGAAGCGGCCCTATCCCGGATATTCCTGCTTGACTCTATCAAGTGCCCGGTATATACTGTGGCTCATGCAAAAGGAGGGGGCGCAGGATGCTTGATACACTGGCCTATTATTCCGCGACCTTTTACCGGGATTTTGCGGATTACACCACCGGGCGGCTGCGGCAGCTGGGGCTGCATTTCGGGATGCTGTTTTTGGTGGTCTATGTGGGGAAGCACCCCGACTGCACCCAGGCGGAACTGACCAATGCCCTGGACCTGGACTGGGGCCACTCCCAGCGGAGCATCCTCCGCCTGCGGGAGGAGGGCTTTATCACCAGGGAAAAGGTGGGGCGGTCATACCGGCTGAATCTGAGTGAAAAGGGGCAGGAGGCCTTGGCACTGAGTCATCAGGCGTTCCAAGAATGGGATCGCACCATGCTGGAAGGCCTCACAGATCAGGAGCAGGTCCAGCTTCTGCAGCTTTTGGGCAAGGCGGCCAAGAGCAGAGCCAAGCGCGGCGGAGCAGAGGATTGAAAAAAGTGCGGGCTTCGGCTCCGTGATTTTGAGAAATAAGAAAGGAATGAGACACGATGCGTTATGCGATCGTATACAGCAGCAAGACTGGCAACACCCGGCGCCTGGCCGAGGCCCTGCGGGAGGCCCTGCCCCGGGAAGACTGCGTGTACTTTGGCGAGCCGGATCCCCGGGCGCTGGAGGCGGAGCTGATCTACCTGGGCTTCTGGACGGATAAAGGCAGCTGCGATGAGGCGGCAGGGGCATTTTTGCGCAGTCTGACCGCACAGCGGCTGTTCTTGTTCGGAACTGCTGGGTTTGGCGGCGCGCCGGAGTATTTTGAAAAGATCCTCGCTGCTGCCCGGGCCCAGGCAGTGCCTGGGGTCACCCTGGCGGGCAGCTATATGTGTCAGGGGCAGATGCCTCCGGCAGTACGTCAGCGGTATGAGGCCATGGAGGATGGCCCCCGCCGCCAGGCCATGCTGGAGAATTTTGACCGGGCCCTGGGCCATCCCGACCAGGCGGATCTGGTAGGGCTTCTGGCTGCCGTTGCGGCGGGAAAGACCCAGTAAAAAGCAAACAGGCGCCCCGGAGCTTTGTGCTCCGGGGCGCCTGTTTGCTGGCTGGCCCGTATGGCTGCCGGGCCGGTCAGGAGAGGATAGGAGGCTGTGCCTGCCGGTTCCGTTTCCGAAAAGCCTGCAGGTAGAAATTACGGTAAAACAGCAGCTGAATGAGTCCCAGCAGCCCGCCGTAGAGCAGAAGCAGAAAAGCACCCCGGGGCAGCCGGGAGCTCAGCCGTTCCAGGGGCGTGCCCAGGCCGCCGGCGGTATAGCAGTAGTCCCAGCCGAAGCAGTGGTTGCAGATCAGGCAAACCCCCAGCAGCAGCAAAACCGGGTAAAAGCAGCGCCAGCGATCCTCCGGCTGAGGACGGTAAAAGCCGCTGGCCCACATCACAGCGGCCACCACCACCATCAGAACATGGTACAAAAGGCTGCGCAGGGGGACAAAGCTAAAAAAGGGGTAGCGGTTCAGATAAACGTTGAACACTAGGCCGAAAATGCCGCCCAGCGTGCCGATGGTGCAGATGGCAGCCCGGGCGATCTGGCACAGGCGGGGCCAGCAGGTGAGAAACGCTGCGGGCAGCAGCATCCAAAACAGAGAGCAAAGATACAGCGGCAGCGTTTGGGACAGGTCCAGCTGACCGAAGCTTCGCCACTCCCAGATCCAGTAAGCCGGATCAAAGGCCAGCGCCGCTACGGCGCACGCTTTCAAAAGCAACTCCACGGAAGCGGGCGCCGCCCGGTTTGCCCAGCGGCAGGCGGACAGACTCAGGGCCGTGGCGCCCAGCAGCACCAGCAGATGGGGGAGCTGAAACATGGGAGAACCTCCTTTTTCGGGCGGGTCCCGGGGCTTTTTCTCCATGATGCCGGGAAAAGCCGAACTCTTTTCCCAGGAAGTCTAAAGATTTGTAAAGATTCGGCACCTTCTCTGCCCCGGCCTTTCCCCGCCGGTGGGATTCCGGTAAAATAGGGCCAAAGAAGCGGAAAGGGGAGTCTGTATGTTTGCGACCATTCTCATTGCGAAGACCATGCAAATATCGGGAGCCTGCTGCAACTGTATCTGGAAGGGGCGGACTATGCGGCAGGACGGGGAGCGGGCGCTGGAGCTGGCCCGCGCCCTGCGCAAATCCAGCGACATCCCCATTTTAATCCTTTCAGCCAGGAACCCGGACAACGACAAGATCTGGGGGGCGGACGACTATATCGCCAAGCCCATCTTTCTTATTCCCACTCAATGGTGGCGGGGGGTTTGGAGGTGATATCGTAGACGATGCGGTTGACATGGGGCACCTCGTTGACGATGCGCACGGACACCCGGTCCAGCACGTCGTAGGGGATGTGGGTCCAGTCCGCCGTCATAAAGTCGGTGGTGGTGACGGAGCGGAGGGCCAGGGTATAGTCATAGGTGCGTCCGTCGCCCATGACGCCTACAGAACGCATATTGGTCAGCACCGCGAAATACTGGTTCATGGTGCCCTCCAGCTGGGCCTTGGCGATTTCGTCCCGGAAGATGAAGTCCGCCAGACGCAGTGTGTCCAGCTTCTCCCGGGTGATGTCGCCGATGATGCGGATGGCAAGGCCCGGGCCCGGGAAGGGCTGACGCATGACCAGATACTCGGGAAGACCCAGCTCCCGGCCCAGCTGCCGGACCTCGTCTTTGAACAGCAGCCGCAGGGGCTCGATAATCTCCTTGAAATCCACGTAGTCAGGCAGACCACCTACATTGTGGTGGCTCTTGATCACGGCGGCGTCGCCGGTGCCGGACTCGATCACGTCGGGATAGATGGTACCCTGGACCAGGTAGTCCACCTGGCCGATCTTCTTGGCCTCGGCCTCAAAGACCCGGATAAACTCCTCACCGATGATCTTGCGCTTGCGCTCTGGCTCGGTGACGCCCGCCAGCTTGCCCAAAAACAGCTCCTCGGCGTTGGCGCGGACGAGGTTGATGTCCCACTTTTTGAAAGCCGCCTCCACTTCGTCGCCCTCGTTGAGGCGCATCAGGCCGTGATCCACAAACACGCAGGTAAGCTGGCTGCCCACGGCCTCGGCCACCAGGGCCGCCGCCACGGAAGAATCCACGCCGCCGCTGAGGGCCAGCAGCACCTTGCCGTCGCCTACCTTCTTGCGGATCTGGGCGATGGCGGTATTTTTGTAATCCCCCATAGTCCAGTCGCCCTTGGCGCCGCAGACCTCATAGAGGAAGTTGCGGATCATGTCGGTGCCGTGCTCGGTATGGTTGACCTCGGGGTGGTACTGCACACCGTAGAAGCCCCGGCTCTCATCGCAGATGGCCACGTTGGGGCAGGCGTCGGAATGGGCCACCAGGGCAAAGCCCTCGGGCACCTTTTCCATATAGTCGCCGTGGCTCATCCAGGTGATGCCCTGAGCGGGCAGGCCGCGGAAGAGCTTGCAGTCGGTATTGAAATAAGTCTCGGTCTTGCCGTACTCCCGGGCGGAATCATCCGTGGCGGCCACGACCTTTCCGCCCAGGTTATGAGCGATGAGCTGGCAGCCGTAGCAGATGCCCAGGATGGGCACGCCCCAGGAGAAGATGACCGGATCCACCTGGGGGGAGTTGGGATCATACACGCTGTTGGGGCCGCCGGTGAAGATGATGCCGATGGGCTCCATGGCCTTGAGGGTATCTAGGGGAGTGGTGTAGGGCTTTACCTCGCAGTAAACCCCGCACTCACGGACCCGGCGGGCGATGAGCTGGTTATACTGACCGCCGAAGTCCAACACGATAACAGTCTGGTGAGACAAGCAGATTCCTCCTTCGTAAACAGATGATGGCAGGGACTGTCGCCCACGATCAGGCGGCGGGGGAAGGGGAGAGGTCAGTCCTCGTCCCGGAAGACGATGTTGCCCGGCTCAGCGGACTCGATGATGGCCAGGGACTTGAGGTTCATGCCTGCGGCGCGCAGACGGTCACCGCCGCCCTGGAAGCCCTTTTCCACGGCGCAGCCGATGCCCACCAGGGTGGCGCCGGAGGCCTTGACAATATCGCACAGGCCCCGCATGGCCTCGCCGTTGGCCATGAAGTCGTCGATGATCAGGACCTTGTCGTCGGCGGAGATCCATTCTTTGGACACCAGCAGAGTGACCTTCTTTTTATAAGTATAGGAGAAAATGTCGCTTTGATACAAGCCGCCTTCGATATTGTCGCTCTTGGCCTTCTTGGCGAAGATCATGGGCTTGCCGAAGTGGCGGGCCACAATGGCGGAAAGGGCGATGCCGGAGGCTTCCGCTGTCAGGATCATGGTAACAGAATCCATGTCAAAATACTTTCCGAATTCCTCGGCGATATGCTCCATCAGCTGGGTGTCGATCCGGTGGTTCAAAAAGCCGTCCACCTTGATGATATTGCCGGGCAGGACCTTGCCCTCTTTTGCAATGCGTTCTTTCAACTCCTGCATAAGCTGCGTTCCCTCCGATAAATCATGATAACAGCACTGCGCGGCTGTAATCGTTTTTCCTATTATCCCTAATTCCACAGGCTTTTGCAACCATTTTCGACAATAAAAACAAGAACCTTGGGCCAAAGCTTTCCGCCTGTGGCGGACAAATATGGGCAAAATGACCAAAACACGCCGCCATGCGCAGTGCGCACGGCGGCGTAAATGCTTATTTGCCCTCCAGAACGTCGGCGGCCTGATCCAGCCAATTACCCTGGAACTGTTCGATTTTGCCTTCGTCTGCCAGGGCGGCCAGCGCCGGGTCAATGGGCATCTTGGCCAGCAGAGGCAGTCCGTGACGCTGGGCGGCGGCCTCGGTCTTCCCCTCGCCAAAGGGATAGATCACCCGGCCGCAGTCCGGGCAGGTGAGATAGCTCATGTTCTCCACCAGGCCCAGAATGGGGATCTCCATCATCTCCGCCATCTTCACGGCCTTCTCCACCACCATGCTCACGAGCTCCTGGGGAGAGGCCACGATGATGATGCCGTCCAGGGGGATGGACTGGAACACGCTCAGGGGCACGTCACCCGTGCCGGGAGGCATATCCACAAACAGATAGTCCGCGTGCCAGATCACCTCCGTCCAGAACTGCTGCACCACGCCGGAAATCACCGGGCCCCGCCAGACTACGGGGTCGGTCTCGTTTTCCAGCAGCAGGTTGGTGGACATGATCTCCACCCCGCCGGCGGAGACCCGGGGCAGCAGGCCTTCCTCGCTGCCCTCGGCCCGGCCGCTGACGCCGAAGGCCTTGGGGATAGAGGGGCCGGTGATATCGGCATCCAGGATGCCCACCTGATAGCCGCGGCGGCGCATGGTGACCGCCAGCTGGCTGGTGACCATGGACTTGCCCACGCCGCCCTTGCCGGATACAACGCCGTAGACCTTGCCTACCCGGCTGTGGGGATTGGCCTCCTTCAGCAGAGACTGGGGCGTCTGACGCTCCGCGCAGGACTCGCCGCAGCTGCTGCATTCATGGGTACATTCGCTCATAAAAAAGCTCCTTTTATGTTGTATTTGCAAAAAGCAGAAATAATCATATCTACAT
>JAHHSB010000066.1 GCA_020025415.1 Oscillibacter sp.
AGGCCGTACTTGGCCAGCTGGGTAAGATCATACTTCATGTAGTTCACGTACTTGCTGGCATAGATGATCGCATCGTAGCCCGCGGCCTCGATCCGGTCACAGAAGGCCTTGGCGCAGGCCGTGGCCATCTCCGGTGTGGTGCCGTGCACCCGGTAGGACGAGTCGCTCATCTCCCAGTCGTAGGCCACGGGTCCGGAAATGCTGTGGCCCTTGAGCGCGTTAATCACAAAGTCGGCTTCCTCAATAGCCTCCTCCACGGTGATGGCCTGAGAGAAAAAATACACGCCCGTATCCAGCCCGGCAGCCATGGCGCCGTCAATGTTCTGCTTATAGAACGCGTCGGTTATAATCTTGCCGGTGGAGTAGCCCCGCAGGCCCACCCGCACATAGGCAAATTCGATGCCGGAATTGGCTGCCGCTGTCCAGTCAATGGTCTGGTCGGTGGTGTTGGCCCGGTTCTGGTAGGCGGACACGTCCACGCCCAGGCGGGTCTGATAATCCGTGCCGTAATAGGTCAGCCAGTTGCTGGAGTTTTTCGCAAAATCGCTGCTTTTGAAGGTATTCACGGCAACACCCTGGGCCACCGGAATCTTGCGGCCGTTATAAGAAATGTACCCCTGATGGTTGGAGGGTGTTTCCGGCTCCTCCGGCTCCTCCGGCTCAACAATGGTAGGCGTAATGTCACTGAGATTCCGCAGCTCTCCTTTGATGGTAACGCCGGTCAGCGTCACCGAATCCATCACGCCGGGAGCCAGAATCAGATCCCCGGAAATGGTCATATTCTCCAAGGAGGCGCCGTTGGTGGCGTTAATCATCAGCGTACCTTTCACGTTTTCCGAATAAACCCTGCTCTCCTGATAGAGTACGGAGATCATATTGTCCAGCACGTTGATGATCTCTGCCCGGGTAATAAGCTCGGTGGGACGGAACACATCGCTTCCCTGCTCTTCCAGGTAGCCCGCCTGCTGCATCGCAGCGATATAACCCTGGGCATAGCTGGCGATGTCCTGTGCGTCGGAATACACCGGTGCAGTCTTGGCCGGCTCAATCTCAAAGGCCCGGCCGATCATGGTAACTGCCTGCTGCCGGGTGATGGAATTCCCCGCCAGGGCCTTCCCTTCATTCCCCAGATAGACGCCCGCCGCGTTCAGCTTCAGGATCGCAGCTTCCCAATAGTTTCCCTGGATATCCGCAAAAGTGCTTTCCGGAGAAATCTTCTGAAACTTCATGAACCGGTCCAGGATTCCGGCAAAGGCACCCCGGGTAATGGAGGCATCCGGCTGAAAGCTCCCGTCATCATAGCCCCGAATGATCTGATACTCGCCGCTCCACTTGTCAATAGCCTCGGCTGCCCAGTGCCCCTCCGTGTCCGAAAAGGCCGCCAGTGCACCGCTGGGCAACAGCATCATCGCCGCCAGCGTCAGGGCGGCCGCTCTTTTTTTCCATCGATTGTTCTGCATATCCATCCCTTTCTGCTCCCTGCTGCCAAAAACGGAGGTCCACAGCATCCAGCGGATCGGCGGCCTGTTTTCCGGAGATTGGCACTTTTTCGACATAAAATAGGTCTTTTTATTATATCGGACCATGTCTAGCGGGTCAATAGGGAAGTTATGTAAACATTTACTCTTTTCTTTGTGGCTTTTGAGGAATCGCCCCTCCCCCTTGCCCGGGAAAACCGCAGAAAAAGCGCCCCTGCCATCGCGGCAAGGGCGCTTTTCCTATTTCCCTGATTCCACGGTTGCGGACTTTACCAGGTTCCGGGGCTTATCGATTTCGCGGCCCCGCTGCGCAGCCTCCCGGCAAAAGCGCTGCTTTTGCGGGGCCCCTCTGTTTCACTCTGCTCAACCCGAGGGTTTTGCTTCGCAAAAACTTTGACGTGCCAAAGGCGCGGGGCGCTGCCCTCCCCCTTATTCCACGGTCACGGACTTGGCCAGGTTCCGGGGTTTATCGATATCACAGCCCCGCTGCAGCGCCATGTAGTAAGAGAACATCTGCAGGGGCACCACACCCAGAGAGGGCTGAAGGATGGTATGGGTCTCGGGTACAGCAATGGTGGCATCCGCCGTCTTCTCCATCTTTTCCCGGAATGCTTCCGTAGTCAGGGCCAGGACTTCCGCGCCCCGGGCCTTGACCTCGATCACGTTGCTCATGGCCTTGTCAAACAAGGGCGCGTAGGTACCCAGGGCCACCACCAGCGTGCCCGGCTCAATCAGGGAGATGGTACCGTGCTTGAGCTCGCCGGAGGCATAGGCCTCGGAGTGGATATAGGAGATTTCCTTGAGCTTCAGTGAGCCCTCCATCCCCATGGCATAGTCCAGATTGCGGCCAATGAAGAAGATGGAGCTGTGGTTGAAGTAGCGGGATGCATAGTACTGCACGTCGCTGGTCTGCTTGAGCACCTCCTGCATCTTCTCGGGCAGCAGCTGCATCTGCTCCAGGATCTCCCGGTACTCCTCTTCACAAATGCTGCCCAGCTGATCGGCCAGGTAAAGCCCTACCAAGTCCATCAGCACCAGCTGGGTGGAGTATGCCTTGGTTGTGGCCACGGCAATCTCCGGCCCGGCCCAGGTGTAGAGCACATCATCCGACTCCCGGGCAATGGAGGAGCCCACCACATTCACGATAGACAGCGTCCGGGCACCCCGGCGCTTGGCCTCCCGCATGGCGGCCATGGTGTCCAGGGTCTCGCCGGACTGGCTGATGACAATGACCAGGGAGTGATCATCCACCAGCGGGTCGCTGTACCGGAATTCCGAGGCCAGGCAGACCTCCACCGGGCGGCGGAGCAGCCGCTCCCAGTTGTATTTGCTGACCATTCCCACATGGTAGGAAGACCCACAGGCGATGATGCAGATCCGGGAGATCTGCCGGACATAATCTGCCGTCATGGAGATATCGTCCAGCACCACCCGGCCGTTGCGGATGCGGGGAGAGATGGTCTTGCGGATGGCCTCGGGCTGCTCCATAATCTCCTTAAACATGAAGTGCTCATAGCCGCCCTTTTCAGCCGCGGAGACATCCCAGTCCACCTGGCTGCGGGTCTTCTCTACCGGCTCCAGCTCGCTGTTGAACACATCGATGGTATGGGGCGTGATCACCGCCACCTCACCGTCGTCCATATAGGCCACATCCCGGGTGTATTTCAGGATGGCCGTAACGTCGGAGGCGATGAAGTTGCCGTTTTTGCCGTAGCCGAGGATCAGGGGACTGTCCTTTCGGGCGGCGATCAGAGCGTTGGGATAGTCGCTGCAGATGATGCCGAAGGCATAGGAGCCCTCGATCCGGTGCAGTACCCGGGTCACGGAGTCCAGCATATTGCCGCTTTCCCGGTAATAAAACTCCAGCAGCTGGGCCACCACCTCCGAATCGGTATCAGAGGTGAAGCGCACGCCCTTTTGCAGCAGGGATTCCTTGATTTCCAGATAGTTTTCAATGATGCCATTATGCACCAGGGCGATCTGCCCGTTTTCACTGACGTGGGGATGGGCGTTGATGTCATTGGGCTCGCCATGGGTGGCCCAGCGGGTGTGGCCGATGCCCAGCGTCCCCTCCAGATCCGCGCCGTTGTGGGTCAGGTCGCTCAGGTTCTGCAGTCGGCCCTTGGCCTTTTTGATCTGCAAGCCCTTGTGCTCAGAGCGCACCGCAATGCCCGCAGAGTCATATCCCCGGTATTCCATCCGGGCCAGGCCGTCCAGCAAGATGGGCGCTGCCGGCTCACAGCCGGAAAAACCGATAATTCCACACATATGATAAAAATCCTCCTGAATGATCAATCTGTTAATCCGGGACGGGCGCGCAGAATTCCATCCCCACTTTACCATACGGTCGCAGCCCCTTTGTTTTGCGGTCACCCGCATATTTCTGACTGTGTGTCGCCCCCGTATCTGCGGAAGAGCATCCGCCGAAATTTCGATTCTCTCTTCTCCTCGTCAGCCCGCCTGGCTGCGGGCACCTGGCGCTTTTGATAGGGCAGTTTCCCTAGTTTCTCCTTTCCCTGCGCAATGGATCGCAGCTTTGCCGCTGCGGCGGGTCCACCTCCGCTCGCGCGGAGTTCCCCTGGGATAAAAGTTCCTCCTCCCGCAAATACTGCCGGAAAAGGAGCTGAAATGATGATTACTGCTTTATTGCGAACTGTGATTCTCTATTTTCTGATCATGGCCGGACTGCGCATCATGGGCAAACGGCAGATCGGCGAGCTGGAGCCCAGCGAGCTGGTGCTGACCATGATGCTCTCGGATCTGGCCACCGTGCCCATGCAGGATTTCGGCATCCCGCTGCTCTCCGGTGTGGTCCCCATTTTCACGCTGCTGGCCCTGACCATGCTGCTCAGTCAGCTGTGCCTGCGCAGTCTCAAGTTCCGGGCCATCGCCTGGGGCACCCCCACCATTCTGATCCAGAACGGGGAACTGCAGCAGCAGGCCATGCGGAAAAACCGCTTTACCCTGGATGAACTTCTGGAAGAGCTGCGGGGCAAGGGCATCAGCGAGATCAGCGCTGTGCAATACGCCATCCTGGAAAACTCCGGACAGCTGTCCGTCTTCCCCTGGTCAGCGGAGCAGCCCCCCACGGCCAAGCAGTTGGGGATTGAGATCCAAGAGGCCTCTCCCCTGCCCACGGTCCTGATCAACGACGGAAGGACGCTGTCCGGCAATCTTGCCAAATGCGGCAAGAACGAACAATGGCTCCAAGAGTGTCTCCACAGTCGGGGATTTGATTCCGTCGCCCAGGTGTTCCTGCTGACCTTCAGCGCTCCGGACACCGTATTCTGCATCCCCAAGGAGGAACAGTCATGAAAGCTCTAGCCCTGCCCTGTGTAATCTTGGCCTCCCTGCTGGCCTTTTCCCTGTGGAATGGCCAGGTGATCACGGATTTTACCCAACAGTGCTCTGAAACTCTGGCCCTTGCCGACCAGCAGGCGAAAAACGAACAGTGGGCCGAGGCCGAGCAAAGCCTGCTGACCAGTTACGAGCACTGGTCAGCCCGTCAGACCTTTTTGCACATCATGGTCCACCACGATGCAATCGGCGAAGCGGAGGCCCTTTATCGCCGGGCCCAGGCCTATGTCCAGGCCCGGGATCTTGCCTCCTTCCAGGCAGAGCTGACGGCGCTGCGTTCTCAGCTGCGCATCCTTTCAGAAATGGAGCAGCCCAGCATCAGGAACGCGCTGTAATGCGAAATTACTTGTCAGCCAGGAGCTTATTCAGTTCCGTCATAAAGGTATCGATATCCTTGAACTGACGATAGACAGAGGCAAAGCGGACGTAGGCCACCTCGTCGATTTTCTTCAGCCGCTCCATGACCATCTCGCCCACATATTCGGTGCTGATCTCCCGGTCCATGGAATTTTGCAGCTCCTGTTCGATTTCCGCGGCCACCTCTTCCAGTTCAGCCAGGGGCACCGGGCGCTTTTCACAGGCGCGGATCATGCCGCCCAGAACCTTGCGCCGGTCAAAACTCTGGCGGCTGCCGTCTTTTTTGACCACCACCATAGGCAGGCTCTCCACCGTCTCATAGGTGGTAAAGCGCTTCTGGCAGGACAAGCACTCTCTGCGCCGGCGGATGCTGCTGCCTTCGTCGGCAGGCCGGGAGTCGATCACTTTGCTTTCGCTGTATCCGCAATAAGGACACTTCATGAAGGGTTCCTCCTTCAGCAGGCTATTGGGCCCTGACAGGGCCGGAAACATCTGCCCCGCCGCTGGGCGGAGAGCTGCTTTAGGACGATTATAGCACAGCACCGCAAGATATGGTATCTTTATTTTCCGCTTTTTCCGTGTTTTGTTCATCGGAAAACGGGGTTTTCGTCCCGGTCGAAGGCGAAGATGGCATACTCCCGGCCAGAAATCCAGCTGATACGCGCAAAGCAAAACAGCGATGACAGCAAAAAGGGCCGGCGGCCGTCGTAGGGCAGCGCCACAAAGCGGTACCCAGCCTGCTCCTGGGTCAGAACGCCGGAGACGCCCCGCAGCTGCTCCCGCAAAAAGGCGGAGCGGAACAGCCGCTCCGGGCGAGGCTCAGCCCGCCAGCTTGCCTGGGGCGTAAATACCGGGCCCCAGGCCCCCCCTTCTTCCAGGGTCTGCAGTTGGCCGTAGACCAGCTTGCCCGCCTCGGCGGTCTCCCGAACCGGGATCCTCCGTCGGATACGGAACACTTCCCCTTCCGGTTCCGGGATCCCCAAGCGCAGCTGCCCCTGCTCTCCCACGGCGTAGGCCCGGTAGACTTCCTGGTCCGGAGGGCTGCATTCCACAGCGAAGTAGTCGTACAGCCCCTCCCGGGTCACTGTCAGTTCCCCGATGGAGCGCCCGTTCAAATAGAGAGGAAACTTGTCCATAGAGAATCTTCCTTTCCCGGTCCGCAAAACGAAGCCGCCTGTTCCTATATATGAACAGGCGGCTTCGTATTATGCTTGTCATTTGATTTGATAGCTGCCCCGTACCAGCAGCTTGACCGTGGCGGCGGTAGCCTTGACCCCCCGGTCTTCAATGGTCATCATATACAGGTGATTTTTCACCAGCGAGGCACCGTTGTCGATGGCGGAGCCGCCGGTTTCGTCGATCAGGCCCGGCGAGGAGGCGGAAACGCAGGCGGCCGTGCCCACCCGGAGCATCACTTCACAGCCGATGTCCCCGTACAGCACCTGTCCCTTGGACAGGGTGACCACGGTGAAGGTGGATGCAGCCGCCCCACCGGCGCCGCTGCCGCCCAACTGGGCGATCAGCTCTGCGTTGCGGGTCGCGATCTTGCTGTCCACCTTGGACAAAATGGTGTCCAGATAGGTCTCGTTCAAGTAACTCAGCGTCACCAGAGGATCCCCGGAGGAGCCCACTTCCGCCGCGGCTGTCACCGTTACATTCAGCACCAGCGCGATCGCCAGCAACGTCGAGGCCCGCAGCAGCCATCTGTTTTGTTTCATATTCCCGCTCCTTCTCTTATGTATTATATCGTTTCTGTCTTTATGATCATTGTGCCCAGTTCCAGACTTCCCCGCCGGGAAGCCTGCCCGCGGAAAAGGATAC
>JAHHSB010000067.1 GCA_020025415.1 Oscillibacter sp.
GGCCTACTACCGGGCGGTGGGGGAGATGGCGGAGCGCCGCCCCACCATTTTGGGGCATCTGGACCTGATTACCAAGCTCAACGCCGATGGCCGCTTTTTTGACGAGACCGCGGGCTGGTACCGCCGGGCGGCGCTGGAAGCCCTGGACCGGGTAGATCCGGAGGCCACGCTGCTGGAGATCAATACCGGGGCCATCGCCCGGGGCTACCGGACGGAGCCCTATCCGGCTCCCTTTTTGCTCAGGGCGTGGAAAGCCCGGGGCGGGCGGATCATCCTTACCGCTGACGCCCACAGCAAAAGCACCCTTACCTTTGCTTATGAACAGGCCCGGGCGGCGGCCCTGGCCGCCGGTTTCCGGGAGAGCGTGCTGCTGACCCGGCGGGGTTGGCTGGACTGCCCCCTAGAGGGATAAAACGGGAAAAGGCCCCGGCCAGTCGTCCGGGGCTTTTTTATGGACAATCGGGGAACGGGCTGCTTTTTTCAGAAGCGGACGGCGGTGGCCTCCAGCCGGATCCAGCCACCCAGCTCGGCCATGGCGCTGATCTCGATCCGCCCGTTACGCTGGAGCTGCTGGCTCACGTTCTCCTTTCCGGCCTGGAGGCAGATTTTCCCCGCAAACAGATCCGACGCGCCGAAGGGGAGGACCCGTGGCTGCTCGTCATCCACGGCGGCGACGTAGAACACGCCGGCCTTCTTCAGATAATCATGGGCTTCCTGTACAGACATCATGTTCATCCTTTTTTTGCATAAAAAATGGCAGCATGTTTCTGGGCAAAAGCAAGAGCCAAGGAAAAAGAGAGACTCCCGCAAAAGCGGCAGTCTCTCTTTTATGCGCTCATTAGAGCTTGATGTCCGGGGTGACCGCATTTTCGTGGTCGCGCAGATCGCCGTCGGTGTCATGCACCCGGCCGTTGCGCAGCATCTGGCCATAGGTGGCGCCCTTGAGAGTGGAACGCTGCTTTTCCGTGTTGACGTTCTCGTTTCTCACAGTCTCGTCCTTATGGTCGGGGTCAATGATATCCTCCACGGCGTCCTTACCGTCTTCCAGGGCGTCCTTTCCGTCCTCCAGAAGGTCGGAGTCATCGCGGTCGGCATGGGTGTTGTTGTGATAGTCGGCGGTATAATCGTCCATGGCGCTGCCGGTACCGGGGTCCACAGGGGTCTCGTTCAGATTACTGCCGGCAGTGCTGCCGTTGGAGTGATTGTCTCTGCCGCAGGCGCTCAGAGCAAACACCAGAAGCATCGCGGACAACAGGAGCGAAAAACTTCGTTTCAAATCCAGGTCCTCCTTATTGAGGCTTTGCGATACCCAGTGCATAGTCTGCCCTGCTTTTTTCAATCCAAACAAGAAAAAAGTGGGTTTGCTGGAAAAGACACTTTTATTTTGCCTAAAAGTTGCTATAATAATGACAGTTATCACAGCAGGCAAACGCCGCATGGAAATTCGTCGCTCTGGCCGCCATGCCGCCAGAGAAGAAAGGAGTTTAACGACTATGGAATTGAAGGGCAGCAAGACTGAGCAGAACCTATGGAAGGCATTCGCAGGGGAGTCCCAGGCCCGGAATAAGTACGATTACTTTGCCAGCGCCGCCAAGAAAGAGGGCTACGAGCAGATCGCGGCCATTTTCCAGGAGACGGCCCTGAACGAGAAGGAGCATGCCAAACTGTGGTTCAAGGCCCTTTCCGGCATCGGCACCACTGCGGAGAACCTGGTGGCTGCTGCCGCCGGGGAGAACGAGGAGTGGACTGAGATGTATGCCGAGATGGCCAAGACCGCCGAGGAGGAGGGATTTTTGAAACTGGCCGCTCAGTTTGAGGGTGTGGCCAAGATCGAAAAGACCCACGAGGAGCGCTATCTCAAGCTGCTGGCCAACCTGAAAAACGGCGAGGTGTTCCACAAGGGCGAGAAGGTCATGTGGTTCTGCCGCAACTGCGGCCATGTGGAGATCGCCGAGAACGCTCCCGCCGTGTGCCCCGTGTGCGCGCATCCTCAGGCGTATTTCCAGATCAAGGCGGAGAACTATTGATGTTCCCCGGGGGAGGGGAATCCTTGCAAACTATCTAAAAAAGTTCGGTGCGCAGGGCCCTGTTTCCCTAAATGTTTGTGAAAAACGCCATTGACGGGGCTGTGAAAAGCGACTATGATAAAAGCAGAAAAAAGCCCCCCTGCGAAGCTTTGGAAAACGCATCATAAAGGAGTGCTGCAGCATGTATACACGGGAAATTACCGTCAATAATGAGGTAGGCCTGCACGCCAGACCCGCCACTTTCTTCATTCAGAAGGCCAACGAATTCAAAAGCGGCATCTGGGTGGAAAAGGAGGAGCGTCGGGTGAACGCCAAGAGCCTGCTGGGCGTTCTGTCTCTGGGCATCGTGAAGGGCACCACCATTACTCTCATTGCCGATGGATCCGACGAGGAAGAGGCCGTCAACGCTTTGGCCGAGCTGGTGAAGGACAACTTCGGCGAATAAGAAAACCCAACGACCCGCAAAAGGGCGGCCCTGCATTGCGCAGGGCCGCCCTTTTTGCTATACTAGGGACAAGTTTTGGAAAGGAGCGGGCAGCCGTGACGCGTGAAGAACTCAAGGAAAAGGCCAACCACCTGCCCCTGCTTCCCGGCGTCTATCTGATGATGGACCGGACGGGAAAGGTCATCTATGTGGGTAAGGCCAAAAAATTGAAAAACCGGGTCAGCCAGTACTTTCAGGACAGCGTCGCTCACTCGGTGAAGACCCGGCAGATGGTGTCCCAGATCGACCACTTCGACACCATCATCGTCTCCAGCGAGTTTGAGGCCCTGATCCTGGAAAACTCCCTGATCAAGCGGCACATGCCCCGCTATAACATCCTGCTCAAAGACGACAAGGGCTATCCTTTCGTACGCCTGTCCAATGAGCCCTATCCCCGCTTTTCCATGGTCAGCCGCCTGGCCGATGACGGGGCCCGGTACTTCGGCCCCTTCGGCGGCCGGTCCGAGACCCGTCAGGCCCTGGATGCGGTGTGCGCCGCGCTGCGCCTGCCCACCTGCCGACGCCGTTTCCCCCGGGACATCGGGGCCGACCGGCCCTGCCTGAACTATCACATGGGCCGCTGCGATGGCTTTTGCCGCAAGGAGCTGTCCCAGGCGGAATATGTCCGGCGCATGGAGCTGGCGGTGCGCTTGTTGGAGGGGAAGGGCCGGCAGCTGCTGGCGGAGATGACTGCCCAGATGCAGTCCGAGGCGGAGCAGCTCCATTTTGAGCAGGCCGCCATCCTCCGGGATCGGATCCAGGCCATCAGCGCGCTGTCGAAAAAGCAGACGGTCATTGCCGGCATCTGCGCCGACACGGATATCTGGGGCATTGCCCAGGGGGCGGGCAAGGGCTGCTATGCCATCTTACATGTGGAGGACGGCCAGCTCACCGGCCGGGAGACCGGCGTGTTCCAGGCCCCGGCGGACGAGGATGACCCGGAGCTGCTGGGCGCCCTGACGGCCCAGTATTACCTGCCCCGGGCCCTCCTGCCCCACGAGATCCTGCTGCCCGTGGAGACGGAGGATCTGGAGGATCTGGCCGGTGCCCTGACCCGCCGGGCCGGGCACAAGGTGTGGATCCATGTGCCCCAGAGGGGGGAGAAGGCGGAGCTGCGGGCCATGGCCCGGCGCAATGCCGCCGAGGAGCTGGAGCGTTCCACCACCGGCGAGGAGCGCCGCAACCACACGCTGGAGCTGCTGGGTCGGATGACCGGCCTGCCCCAGCCCCCGGACCGGCTGGAGTCCTTTGACATTTCCAACACTGGCGGATCGGACATCGTGGGGTCTATGGTGGTTTACCAGGGAGGCAAGCCCCTCAAAAGCGCTTACCGGCGCTTCCGCATCCAGGGGGTGCAGGAACACCCGGACGACTACGCCTCCATGCAGGAGGTGCTGAGCCGCCGGTTGGAGCGGGCGGCCCAGGGGGACCCCAAGTTCCTGCCCCTGCCGGATCTGTTCCTCATCGACGGCGGCGCCGGCCACGCCCGGGCGGTGCAGGAGGTGACGGAGAAGCTGGGGGTGGATGTGCCCATCTTCGGCATGGTCAAGGACGATCGCCACCGGACCCGGGGGTTGATCACCCCCGAGGGGCGGGAGCTGGATCTGGCGGCCCAGCAGCCGGTGTTTGCTCTCATCGGCCAGATTCAGGAGGAGACCCACCGCTTTGCCATCACCTATCACCATCAAAGCCATCAGCGGCGGAACCTGCATTCGGAGCTGGATGACATCCCCGGCATCGGCCCCAAGCGCCGGGAGGAGCTGCGCCGCCGCTTCGGCACGCTCAAGGCCATTCGGGCGGCGGAGCTTTCGGAGCTGGAGCAGGTGCTGCCCCGTCCGGCGGCGCTGGCGGTCTACCGCCACTATCACCCCGATGACGCCGGGGAAGGGAGGGACGCCCCCGCCCAGGAGTGAGGACTCCGTGCCTGCAAAAAAGAGAAGAGGGAACGCTTTTGAAGCGTTCCCTCTTCTCTTTTTAGGGAGAGAGGCCGGCCCGTCAGGACACGGTCTTTTCCTTAAGTTTATAGTAGCTCCACTTGCGCAGCTTGGAGATCTGCTCCTGCTGGGTCTCCGGCAGTTCCGTCAGCTTGCGCGTCTGCCCATCGGCCGTCAGGCAGGAGAGCTTCTGGATCACCGGCAGCTCCCGGCGCAGCTGGGAAAGGAAGGAGAACCAGGGGCTTTCCTGCTCCCGGCCGGTGAGCTCCAAAATCAGCTCGCCCAGGTAGCAGGCGCTCAGATCGTCCTCCGGCAGGTCCAGCCCCTCCACCGCGTTGTCCCAGTCCAGAATCTCTGCCGCCGTGTCGTTGGCCCAGATTACATAAGGAGTCTCATAAGAGCAGAACGGGTCCGTCCGCTTCGCCTCCGGCATGGCGATCTCCAGCCCCAGCTCCGAGTAGGCCAGCTGGTTGTCCCCCAGATAGGGCAGATGATCCCCGAAAAACAGCAGGACCACCGGCTCGCTCTGCTCGGAGAAATAGCTCCACAGCCGGCCCAGCATAGCGTCGGCGTCCCGGACGCCCTCAATATACACTTCCAGCAGTGTCTCGGCCTGTTCTGAAAGCTCCATGGAGGTCTGCGCCGGCGGATAGTCGTAGCCCTCGCCGTATTTCTCCGCGGTGTAGGACATGTGATTTTGAATGGTGGTGGTGAAGTTGCACAGCAGCTGCCCCTGTTCCACCGCCTCTTCAAAGCGGCTTTCCACATAGCTGGCCAGGGAATCGTCCGTGACCCAGCCGCCCTTGTAGGCCAGCCCTTCCATCTCGTCGGCAAAGACCGTTTCGTTGGCCCCGAACCAGCGGTAGACGTTTTCCCGGTTATAGAACCAGTCGTCTCCCGGGTGGAAGAAGGAGCTGTGGTAGCCGTCCCGGGCAAAGACCCGCAGCACGCTGTCCAGGTTCCGGTTCGCCGCCCGGAAGGCGGAGGTGGTGGTAGAGGAGATGGCGTTGGTCTGCATGCCCGTCAGCGTGTCAAACTCTGTGTTGGCCGTGCCGCCGGCAAAGCTGGGCACCACCACATGGCCGGAGATGCAGTTGGGATCTTCCTGCATGGCGTGGAGATTGGTCAGGGGATCGTCTTCTTTGCTGTAAGTAAACACATCGTAGTCCGTCAGGTCGGAGAAGGCTTCGTTCATCACCATGATCACATGGACTGGCGCCCCATCACCGGTGGTGTCTCCGGTCTCCCAGGACTCCGCCTCCGCTCGGTCATAGCCCGCGGGCTTGTCGATGAGATAGGTGGTGAACTGGTGGCAGAAGCAGTAGGGGAAGCCCAGCTCGTTGAACACGGAGGGGATGTAGTAAGCGTTGGACACCCGGAAAGAGTCGTACAGATCGTTGGATGCGTAAACCGTCACAATCAGGCCCGCCAGGGCGGCCATGCTCACTGCCGCGCCCAGTATCCGGCCCAGCCAACCCTGCAGCCGGGCCAGGGGGAAGGGCCGGTGCCCCACGAACACGCCCATGGCAGCCAGGACCACGCTCAGCACGATCACCACGGCGATGGCGGCGACGGGATAGTGGATGTCATAAGCGCCCATGGCGCTGCCCGCTTCCTTAAGCAGGGCAAAGTCCCGGGGGAAGACAGGCTCGTTCCGCACCTCGATTTTAATGCGGTTGGCGATGGACAGGCAGCCCACGGCAAAATTGACCAGGGCGGCCCCGTAAAAGACGTTGCGGAATAAGAAGGCGGCCGCCAGCAGCACCAGTCCCACCGGCATGGCGTTGAGGATGATCAGCAGCGGCTGGCCCCGGAAGACGGCCAGCACCGCCCGCAGGCTGTTGGGCTGGCACCACAGGGCCACCAGGGTGATCCCACCGGCCAGCAGCACCGCTGCCAGCAGGGAGAGCGGCCAGTTCAGCTGCCATTTTTTCTCGTGCAGTATCCGTTTCACAGGCAAAGCTCCTTTAAAATTTCACATAGGGTTTACAGGGAATCATGTCCCATTATAAACGATTCCGTCAAAAAAGCAAGCAACGGGCCGATTCTACGCTGCGTAGGGTGCGCTGGGGCGGATTTTATGGTATGATTCAAAAAGCAAACAGGAAAACAAGGGGGAATGGTGATGGACGCCAAGGCCTGCGGGGAACTGATTGCCCGGCGGCGGAAGGAGCAGGGGCTGAGCCAGGGGGAACTGGCTGCCCGGCTCCATGTGACGGACAAGGCCGTCAGCAAGTGGGAGACGGGTCGGGGCCTGCCCGGCATCGATTCGTTGGAGCCCCTGGCGGGGGAACTGGGCTTGTCGGTGAGCGAGCTTTTAAGCGGCAAGCAGCTTACGGCTGAGGAGCTGCCTAAGGAGGCGGGAGGACAGATCGTGGAGAGC
>JAHHSB010000068.1 GCA_020025415.1 Oscillibacter sp.
GTCATACTGTTTTTTATAAAATAAAACCAGATAAAATCAATTGTTTCTTAAAGATTTCATGGGTTTTAATTCTGAGGAAGGGAGTGTTTCAAATTCAAACAATACGGAGAGCGAGTATGGTCAAACTGTTAATCATTACCGATGACTTTACCGGGGCGCTGGATACCGGCGTGCAGTTTACTGCCCGTGGCGCGGCTACCAGGGTCATTACAGATCCGGGCTTTGACTTTGCCAAGGCGGAACCCGACCTGCAGGTCCTGGTACTGGACGCCGAAACGCGGCATGCGACTCCGGAGCAGGCTTATGCGGTGGTGCGGCAGGCTGCGGAACGTGCGCTGGCAGCAAATGTGGAATGTATCTACAAAAAGACCGATTCGGCACTGCGGGGCAATATCGGGGCTGAGCTGGCTGCCGTAATGGACGCGACCGGCGCCGCTCGGCTTCCCTTTATCCCTGCGTTCCCCAAGATCAATCGTGCGACAAAGAATGGAGTCCATTTGATTGACGGGATTCCGGTGGCGCAGAGCGTGTTCGGGCAGGATCCCTTTGAGCCTGTGCGGCATTCCCGGGTGGCGGATATCCTCGGCGAGCAGACCGCCCTGCCGGTAGTACAGCGGTCTTTGGGAGAGCCGGATGAAGGCGTGCCCGGCATCCAGGTTTTTGACGCGGCCAGCGATGACGATCTCCTGCGGATTGGCCGGCAGCTGGGCCTTTCGGGAGTGCGGCTGTGCGCGGGCTGCGCAGGCTTTGCGGCAGTGATGGCAGACCTGCTGGATCTGACGGGGCCAGCTCCCCAGGTACCGGCTCTGAAAAAGCCATTTTTTGTCACCTGCGGCAGCGTGAACCCTGTGACGCGCCGCCAACTGGATTTTGCGGAGCAGGCCGGTTTTCCACGGTTCCGGCTCCTGCCGGAGGAAAAACTTGTGCCGACATGGCTGGAAAGCAGGGGCTGCGCTGCCCGGGTGGAACACTGGCTGAAAACAGCGGATGAAAAAGGAGTCTGCATTCTGGACAGCAACGATCTGCCCGGCCAGCCCGGCACCGGAGCGTTTGCTGCGGAGCGGGGAATGGATCTGCAGCAGGTGCGGGTGCAGATTTCCGATACCCTGGGCCGGCTGATGCGGCGACTTTTGGACGGCGGGCTGGAAGCGACACTGATGTGTACCGGCGGAGATACGCTGCTGGCGCTGATGCGTGCAGTGGGCGTGACGGCGCTGACGCCCGTATGCGAGCTGGATACCGGCGTGGTGCTGACATACTTCGTGTATCGCGGGAAGACCCATTACATTATCTCGAAGTCCGGAGGGTTCGGGGAACCGGACCTGATGTGCAGACTGGCAAAACTGACGGAACCCCAGAGAATGCAAAAGGAGGAAATTTCATGATCGAAAAGTATAATTTAAAGATTCCCCACAGTGTGTTCAGCGGCAAGGATGCATTGGAAAATATCTCCTTGATTTTGAAGGAAAACCATGTCAGACATCTGGCGGTCTTTACCGATAAGGGTATTCGGAGCGCGGGGCTGCTGGACCTGCCCATGGCCTGGGTGGAAAAGTGCGGTGTGGATACGGTGATCCTGGACGATCTGCCGGCGGAGCCCACCTATGCCGAGGCCCAGAAGCTGGTGGACCAGTGCAAGGCCTGCGATGCGGACTTCATCATGGCTGTAGGCGGCGGAAGCGTCATGGACACTGCCAAGCTGGCCAGCATCCTGATGACCGGTGAATACGGCATCAAGGAGCTGCTAGATACGCCCACGCGGGCCAAAAAATGCATCAAGTCTCTGATGATCCCCACCACTGCGGGGACTGGATCGGAGGCCACGCCCAACGCCATCGTGGCAGTTCCGGAAAAGCATCTGAAGGTGGGGATCGTCAACCCGGAAATGATCGCCGATTATGTGATTCTGGATGCGGTCATGATCAAAAAGCTGCCCCGGAAGATCGCGGCAGCCACTGGCGTGGACGCGCTGGCCCACGCCATTGAGTGCTGGACCTCCAATAAGGCCAATCCGTTCAGCGACATTTTCGCCCTGCAGGCGTTGGATATGATCCTCAACAACATTGAGCAGGCCTGTGACAATGCGGATGCCATGGATGCCAAGAACCAGATGCAGATTGCCAGCTTTTATGCCGGCGTGGCCATCACCTCTTCCGGCACCACTGCCGTTCACGCGCTGAGCTATCCCCTGGGAGGCAAGTATCACATTGCCCACGGAGTGTCCAATGCCATTTTGCTGGCGCCGGTCATGCGCTTCAATGAGCCTGCCTGCCGGGAGCGGCTGGCAGCTGCCTATGACCGCTGCATCCGGGGCAGCGAGGCCACCTCGGAGGCCAAGAGCGCCGCGGTGATCACTCGGCTGGAGCAGATCGTCCGGCACCTGGATATACCCACCAGCCTGACGGAGTTCGGAGTTCCCAAGGAGGATCTGGAAGCGCTGGTGGCCTCAGGAATGGAGGTCACGCGTTTGCTGGTCAACAACATGCGGGAAATCACGCCCGATGACGCACGCTTCCTCTATCAGCAGGTTTTGTGACAGGGGGTGCCCCTGCAACAAATATTGAGATCGGCGGGATCCATCCGGCCCTGGCCCCCATGTACGAGGATGAGCGCACGGGCGGGCAGACGCTGCGCAGTCAGACGGGCTGTCCGACCTACAAAGGGCGTCCCGCCCGGAAACGGAACCCTGGGGGCGCTGAAAGAAGAATATACTAAGATAGAAAGTTGGGATATGATGAATCTTCCAATTATTGGAATTTCCATGGGTGATCCGTTTGGCAACGGTCCAGAGATTACCGTTAAGGCCCTGGCCGACAAACGGATCTATGAGCGCTGCCGCCCGCTGGTGGTAGGCGACACCGCCAGCATGGAGTACGCCGCCAAGGTGGCGGAAAAGGTATCCGGCACCTGCCTGAAGATCCACCCGGTCAAGTCCGTGACAGAGGCGCAGTTCCGCTGCGGCGTCATCGACGTGTACGATCTGGGACTCATCAAGGAAAGCGATATTCCCGGCAATCCTGCGGATCCAAAGCCGTTCGGCCTGGGTGCTACCGCACTGGGCGGCGAGGCGGCCTTTCGGTATGTTGTCAAGGTCATTGAACTGGCCATGGCCGGCGAGATCGACGCCACGATCACTAACGCGCTGAGCAAGGAAGCCATCAATATGGCCGGACACCACTATTCCGGCCATACCGAGATCTATGCGGACTATACCCACACGGCCAAATATACCATGATGCTGGCACACGAGGATCTGCGCGTGGTCCATGTGTCCACCCATGTGTCTTTACGGGAGGCCTGTGACCGGGTCAAGAAGGACCGGGTGCTGGACGTGATCCGCATTGCCAACGCCGGCTGCAAGGCCATTGGCATTCGGGAGCCCAAGGTCGCCGTGGCGGGACTAAATCCCCACTGCGGAGAGAGCGGCATGTTCGGCACTGAGGAGATCGAGGAGATCCAGCCGGCCATCGATGCTGCCATGGCCGAGGGAATCCTCATCCCTGACGGGAAACCCACGCCGCCGGATACGGTGTTTTCCAAGGCGCTGGGCGGCTGGTACGATATCGTGGTGGCCATGTATCACGACCAGGGGCACATCCCCCTGAAAGTGAAGGGCTTCGTTTATAACAAAGCCGAGGGGCACTGGGACGCGGTGGCCGGTGTCAATGTGACGCTGGGACTGCCCATCATCCGGGCCAGTGTGGACCATGGTACCGGCTTTGGCCATGCCGGCGACGGACATGCCAATGAGCTGAGTCTCGTCAACGCCATGGATTACGGCATCCGCATGGCGCTTGCCAAAGCCAAGGACTGAATGCCGCGCCTGGTTTCCGTGAAGCAGCTGGGGGATGAACTGTACCGCGGCAGAAGCCGCCTGCTGGCCCTTGTGAGGATAAACAGCGAAGAGCCTGCGGGGCTGCGCCGTCCATGCCGCGGCGGCACGGGATCTTCCCCACGTAGAAAAACAAGAACGGAGACTGGGAAACCGGTCTCCTTTGCTTTTTTCAGCTTTCGAATGGCACCTGGGGGCGGCTCGCGGCTTACATCTTCGCCAGCGTCTGGTCGAAATCGTCAAGCAGCTCGTCGGTGTTTTCCAGGCCGGAAGCCCACTGATAAAAGAGATTGTCCGTAAACTGTACTCCACATACGCCACCCGATTCAAAGCCCTGTACCTGGAAAATTTCAATTCCGCCGTCGGCGTAATACATGTGGTGGACATAATTGTTTTGGTATCGAGCACCGTGATTGCCGCCGCCCAGGTCTCCGGCCAGCCGCTGGATGCCGCCGTAACCGGCAACTGCCTCACCGGTGTTGTACGCTGCGATTACGCCACCCCCCAGCTCACCTCACAGTTCTGGATGGTGACGTCCCGCTCCTCGTCCACGGTTACCACCCCGTCTCCGGCAAACCCGATGAACAGATTGTCCAGCACCTGTGCCTGGTACTCCCACAAAAACTGTTCCCATACCTCCATATCAGCTCTCCTTGGCATAGAGGCTCCGCTCGGGCAGGGAGGTAAGCAGGTCCTCTGTTTCCAGAAGTGTCATGTGCTGGTTCAGGGCGAAAATCACCGCCGCGTCCCGGCGGATTCGAGGATAGAGCGCCCCACAGTCTCCCATTGTCAGCAGGCGCTGGGTCTCTTTCAAGGAAAGCTTCAGTGCCAATGCCGTGCGCAGCAGGATATCCCGCCCAGGAGTCCGCTCACCACGCAGGACCTGATATGCGTAGGACTTGCTGATATTGGTCGCCGCCATCCACTCCGGAGCTGACATTGACGCCTGCTCCAACAGCTCCTGAAGAATCTGCGCGCAGGTGGGGTCCGTCCGCTTCTGGCTTAAAAAGGCCTTGCCACGTTCTCGGCCGCGTAGCCTGTGGAACAATTTACTTGTGGTTTCCGGCATATACCCCTCTCCTCTCCATCATTGCCCCAAGCCCGCCTCTGCCAATCGGGCTGCCGGGGCGGTATTGTCTAATCCTTATGCGGACCCGGATGATCCGGGCTCCAAGAGTGATATCCGACAGCAATGAAGTTCAACTTAAAAAAGTTTTTGCGCATGTCTGAAGGTTCTTGATTTCTTTCATTTTACGTAAATCTATGCTGCATATGCTTTTATTTTTCATTCTACCGCAAAAGGTGAAATTACTCCAGAGGGAAGAAACGATCTCCAAATTCATGGCCCTACCCGAACTTTGTTATCATTCGTTTTGTTGATACATTTCCCCACCACTGGGTGCGGTAGGGGCGGCGCAGGATGAATTGTCTGGTCTGAAAACAACGCTTGACATTTTCTCGATTGCAAGCTACGATCACAGCAGCAAGATAATTTCTTTCGGAAAGAATCCCCGGCTCAGCCCAATGAGCGGAGTCGGGGATTTGACCAATACGCTGACCAATATGGTGATAAACTGTACCCTATAAAGTGGACACAGGCAAATGACCCACGGTCCCATTGAGTGGACACACATTTGACCCATTGGGTCGAATGGCTTCATCTGTGGTATGATGAAATCACCCAAGCGTATCCGGCGGGCGGTATGTGCCTGACAGGTGGCACAGGATGGGCGGCACCAGCGGGTAAAGCCGCCAGGCGCATGAAACGTGAAATCCTGGTACTCCAGCAGCATATGGATTTCCTAAAAAAGTCATGAAACTGCACGACACGCCGGAAAAGTGGCCACGGACAGCGTCGGAGAGCAATTTGAAGCCATCCGCGCGTGCTGACGGACCGGCAATGTCCTTACATTGAAGAATCTGTGCCAGCTGACCGGCGTTTCCCGCTCCGGATACTCCAGATGGACAGGTTCCTCTCGGGCCAGGCAGAAACTGAACCGGGCGGTGTTTGAACAGATCTTGGAGGCATACCGGTTCCGGGGCTATGCAAAGGGTGTCCGCAGTATCCATATGAGGCTCTTGCACATGGTCATCCGTATGAACGTGAAGAAGGGTCGACGCCTTATGCGGAAATACAAACTGTTTTGCCCGATAACGTTCTGCTACTTGTCCGCAATCCTGGACGCCTGTACGAAGCAGGTCCTGGTCTATGCCATGAGCGAATCTCTGGAGGTAGATTTCGTCCTGGAGATAGTGGAGCAGATGGTGAAGCGACACAGGGTCTTACTAAGCAGGGAGACTGTAATCCACAGCGACCTGGACCCATTCCACCAGCTTGAAATTCGTCTAGCTGGTGGAGAGCCGGGAGCTGTGCCGCTCATGTCCCACTGAGGAAACTGCTGGGATAACGCACCTGAGGAAAGCTTCTTCGGGCACATGAAGAACGAGCTAGCGAGAGAAATCCCAAACTGGACATCCTTTGCGGAAGCGAAGACCTCCATTGACCGCCGGATGGAATCCTACAACCAAGGTCTCTGACTGTGGGACCTAGCGAAGTTGTGGCCGGATGAATAACATCACCACAGGCGAGTCCTCCGGCAGAGTACTGTCTCCATGGGTTAAATAGATGGTCTTGACTCGGGGAACAATTCCCCCCCCGCTGGGTGCTGCCTTACGTTTATTTTGGTAATTACATCGCCTTTCCAATCTCATCTCCCCCGGTATCCGCCGCTTCCCGCATCATATCCGGCGTAGGTGTAGGTACTGAGAATAAAACCTACGCTGTAATGCCCCGGAGCACTGGACAGAGTCTTCACATCCTCCCATTCTTCGAAGATAGTATCGCGAAAGTATATCGGAGATCATGGCCCCGGATATGCTCCACATCCCCTGGCGGTTAGTTGTGCCCCACTCAAGC
>JAHHSB010000069.1 GCA_020025415.1 Oscillibacter sp.
GTTCAACATGAACGTGGAGGGCTTGTACTACATCTGCGGTATCGCCTGCACCTCTCTGGCAATCAAGCAGATCGGCAACGGCTTCACCCATCCGCTGATCTGCTGTCTGGTGGCCGGTCTGCTGGGCGCGGCGTTGATGTGCATCTCCGGCTTCCTGAAGGCCAAGTACAAGGTTAACGAGCTGGTGTCTTCCCTGATGCTGAACTCCATCTTCCTGTACCTGGGCCTGTACATCCTGAAAAATACCAGTATGCGTGACCCGGCCTACGCCAACATCGGCTCTTATGAGTTTGCCGAGACGGCGCAGCTGCCCTATATCACCGACAGCATGAACATCACCATCGGCTTCCCCATTGCCATTTTGACTGTGGTGCTGGTGTACATTCTGCTGCAGAAGACCAAGCTGGGCTATCAGCTCCGGACCTCCGGCCTGAACCCAAAGTTCGCCAAGTACTCCGGCATGAGCGCATTCGTGCTGTTCATGCTGGTGCATGTGATCGCCGGCTTCCTCAGCGGCGTGGGCACCTCTCTGGAGCTGATGAGCAACTACACCCGCTTCACCTGGAAGGAGCTGTCCAACCTGGGCTGGGACGGTGCCATGATGGCCATGCTGGGCAAGAACGATCCCATCGGCGTACTCATCGCCTGCTTCGGCATGAGCTGGCTGACCATCGGCGCTTCCCAGCTGCAGTACATGGGCGTGGATAAGGAGATTATCTCCATCGTAAAGGCGATCCTGGTCCTGCTGATCTCCTCCCAGTACTTCCTGAGAAAGTGGAAGGAAAGAGCTTTGTTGAAGGAGGGGACGGAAAATGCTTAACGATATTATCGCCCGCCTTTTGAGTGAAGATTTTCTGGCAACCCTGATCCGGGTCTGCATCCCTCTGATGTTTGCCTCCCTGAGTGCCTATGTGGCCTCGCTGGCCGGCATTCCCAACATCGCTGTGGAAGGCATCATGCTCATGAGCGCCTTGTTCGCGGTGCTGGGCGGCTACTGGACCGGCAGCGCCTGGCTGGGCCTGTTGATTGCCGTTGCCGTGGGTGTGCTGATGGCGCTAATCCTGCCGTTTTCCACCATCAAGCTGGGTACCTCACCCATCCTGGTGGGTATTGCGCTAAACACATTCTCCACCTCGTTTACAGTATTCCTGCTGTATATCTTCACCCAGAACAAGGGCACCAGCGCCTCTATTGCGTCTCCCTCCCTGGGGACGGTGCATCTGCCTTTTTTGGACAAAATTCCCATTATCCGGGCCATCTTCAATAACCAGTATACCATCGCCTATCTGTGCTTTATTCTGATCATTGTGGTGGGCATCCTGGTGTACAAGACCCCCTTCGGCCTGCGCGTGAAGGCTGCCGGCCTGGATGAGAATGCTGCCCGCTCTGTGGGCGTCAACGTCAACCGGGTGCGCATCATTGCCATCATTATCTCCGGTTTGCTGGCTGCTTTGGGCGGCGCCTATATGACGATGGGCTATCTGACCGCCTTCACCAGCAACATGATCGCCGGCCGCGGCTGGATCGGTATCGCGGCCCAGGCCATCGGCGGCGCCAACTTGCTGGGTGTGTCCTTGACCACGCTGTTCTTTGCCGTGTTCCAGGCTATCGCCAACATCCTTTCCATTTACAGCCTGCCCAGCGAGCTGGTGCAGATGATCCCGTATCTGGGCGTGTTGGTGGGTTTCACGGTCTTCTCCGTGATCAAGTATTATCGCAATAAGAAGCTCACAGGTGAGGATTGATCCTCCAAAGCTATACGCTGTGATACGCGGCGGCCACAGCGGCCGCCGCGTATTTTTTACGAAAGGAAGTCTTTACGATGTATCGGATTATCATGGACTGTGACCCTGGCCACGACGACATCATTGCGCTGATGGCCATGCTGGCCCACCCGGAGACGTTTGAGATCCTGGGCATCACCACGGTGGCGGGAAACCAAACGATCGAAAAGGTGACCAACAATGCCCTCAAGGTGCTGGATTACCTGGGCTTCTCTCAGATCCCCGTCTCCCAGGGGGCGGCCAAGCCCCTGTGCCGGGAGCCGGAGCCCCAGCCCGATGCCCACGGGGAGTCCGGGCTGGACGGCCCGGTGCTGCCGCCGGCGGTTTCCAAAACCACGGGTCTGCACGGTGTGCGATTTATGGAAAAAATCCTGTTGGAGCAGACGGAGTCGGTGACCCTGCTGGCGACCGGGCCGCTGACCAACGTGGCGCTGCTGCTGGAGCTCAATCCCGAGGCGGCCAAGCGGATCGAGCGGATCTGCCTGATGGGTGGCAGCCTGTATGGCGGCAATATTCTGCCGCGGTCGGAGTTCAACATCTATCACGATCCCGAGGCGGCCCGAATCGTCTTCCGCAGCGGCATCCCCATTGTGATGAGCGGCCTGGAGATCTGCGATGCCGCGGCCGTGCCGCTGGATGCGTATCCCACCCTGGCCGGGGGAGGAAAGGCCTCCCGCCTGACGGTAGATATGCTGGACTTTTACACCGAGTACAGCCGGGTCCGGGGCTGGAGTGACAGCGCCATCTTTGATCTGACGCCGGTGATGCAGCTGCTGCGGCCGGAGATCTTTACCGGGGAGAACTACGCCGTGGACGTGGAGACTCAGGGGGAACTGTGCCGGGGCATGACGGTGGCGGATTTTACCGGCACCTGGGACGCGCCCAAGAGCACCTGCGTCCTCAAGACGGTGGATCGGGACGCCTATGTCCAGACCTTTTTGGAGAGCATTCGCAAGCTGGATTCCGTGATCGGATAAAGCAAAAGAGGGGGCTGATGGAACGGAACAACAGCGAAAAAATTATCAGAATTTATTGAAAATAACTAAGGAAAACGATTGCTTTTTTTGAAATGTTGAGGCACAATGGAGATAGAAAGAACAGTCCCAAACCAATCTGCCCAGCGCCGGAGCGGGAGGGTACAGTGCCGGAGCCGGGACAACGGGACTAATTTGAAGGAGGAACCGGAAATGAAAGTAGATCATGTGCGCGACTATGTGGTGCAGAGTTTGGGCTACGCCCTCAATCCCCGGTCCATTGCGGTGGTCGGCGCCAGCCAGAATCCCACGAAGGTGGGGCATAAGGTGGTGGAGGAGCTGCGTGACTGGGGCTATCAAGGTGAGCTTTACCCGGTGAATCCGAAGGGCGAGCCCATTCTGGGCCTGCAGACCTATCGCCGGCTGCAGGATATCCCCTGTGATGTGGACCTGGCGTTTATCTCTCTGCCCGCATTGAAAGTGGAGGATGCCCTGCACGATGCGGTAGAAAAGGGCTGCAAGGTTGCGGTGGTATCCTCCAGTGCTTTTAAGGAAGTGGGCCGGGGGGATCTGCAGGATGAGCTGACGGTCTACTGCCGGGAGCACAAGCTGCCCCTGATCGGCCCCAATCTGGTGGGCCTGGGCAACCCCTATCGGAGCTTTAACTGCGGCTTTTTGCCCTACCTGCCACTCAAAGGCCCTGTGGGCATGATCTCCCAGTCCGGCTCCAACCTGCTGGCGGCGCTGGGCACTTCTCAGCGGGAGCACTACGGCATCAGCTTCTTTGTGGGCCTGGGCAACAAGGCGGACGTGGACTTTAGCGAGTTCGTGGCCTATGCCGATCAGGACCCCAACACCAAGTGCATCGCCATGTACATGGAGGGGCTGGACAGCCCCGAGGCCTTTGAAGAGGCCTGCAGCAAGACTCACAAGCCCGTGGTGGTACTGAAGGTGGGCCGTTCCCAGATCGGCGCCAAGGCCGCCATGGCCCATACCGCCTCGGAGAACAATGCCAGCACACCGGGCTTCTGCGATCAGCTCTTCCGCCGTTGCGGTGTGCTCCGGGCCACCACCTGGCAGGAGTTTTTGGATATGTCCCTGGCTCTGGGCCATTATCCCTCCGGCCTGAAGGGGGATCATGTGGTGATGATCACCAACGGCGGCGGCTCGGGCATCCTCTCTTGCGATCACTTTGAGCGTAAGGGCATGCCCCTCTGCGAGCTGCGGGAGATGTCTCCCACCTTGGTGGAGAAGATGCGGGAAGCCATGCCTTCCTTCGGTTCTCCCCTCAACCCGGTGGATATCTCCGGCACCGCTACCCCCGAGATGTACGAGAAAGCCTTCACCTGTGCTATGGAGGATCCCAATGTCCATGGGATCCTGGGCTCCATCTGTCCCACCGCCGTCACCAATGTGCCGGCCATTACCGATGCGGCTATCCGGGTCTATGAGGCGCACAAGGATCAGGGCAAGGCCTTCATCATGGAGTGCCAGGGCGGTCAGGAGTGCCAGGAGGCCATCATCCGCCTTCGGGATCACGGTATCCCCGCCTATGCCACGGCCGAGCAGGCCGTCAACGGCATGGTGGCTCTGTACGATTACAGCAAGATACTGGCGGAAAAGCAGAGCCGCTGACCGAAAGGATCACAACTATGGGAAAACGCCCCCGGCATCAGCCGGGGGCGTTTTTTGGGGGTTGCTTTGGATTTCGAGCCGGGCATTCAGCCTAGCAGTGCCCGGGAGAAAAAGTCCCGCTGGCAATCCACCAGGCGCTGCAGCACGTCGGCGCGGTCACTATAACAGCCGAAGCTGTGCCCGTCGCCGGTAATTTCCACCATGGGGGCGCCGTAGGCCTCCGCCGCTTTGCGGCTGATGGTCGGGGGCACCACCGTGTCGTCAGCGGCCCAGACTACCTGCATGGGACCGGGGAAGGGGCGGGCACTGCCCAGGGTATCCCGTTCCAGGACCTGGGTGAACCACTCGATGTCGATATCCAGCCAGACCTGGATCAGCTCATCATAGTAGTGATAGAACCCGTCCCGCTTGGCCTGATCGTAGGCGGCGTAAAATCCCGCCTCGGATCCGAACAGGGGGATCAGCACAGAGTTGTCCGCCGCCGGGGAGATCAGCGCCGCGGCCGCCACAGGCAGCTGGCCGTTGTTAATCAGCTCCATGACGATGCGCCCGCCCAGGCTCATCCCCTGCAGACCCAGGCGTCCTCGGTGAATGGGGGCGTGGGCCCAGGCGTATTCCACGCAGCAGACCACATCTTCTGCCATTTCCCCCAGCGTGGCGTGGCGAAAACTCTCCTGCGAGTCTCCGCAGCCGGCAAAGTCCATGCGGATGGCGGCGATGCCCGCCCCGGCCAGGGCCTCTGCCTCTCGGGGATAGCCGCCGCCCTCCTGCCGGGAACCGGCAAAGCCGTGGACCAGCGCTACCAGGGGGAAGGGGCCCTGCCCCTCCGGCAGCGTCAGTGTGGCGGGGATTCGGCTTCCCCGCCGGGAGGGGATTTGCAATTCCATTTCCTGCATCTTTCTTGGCACCTCTCAGCCCACCAGGTGGAAGAACTCTTCCATGGCGCTGGTGCAGTCACCCACGCAGACGGTGTGGTGGTTGTTGATGGGATCAGTGAGGAAGTAGCTGAAGTCGTCCAGCTCCACCCGGATCTGGGAACGGCACAGGGTGTCCTCCCGCAGGTTTTCCACCAGCTTGCCGGCCTTGACATAGTAACGGCTCAGGTCACCGGAGGTCTTGAAAATGGTGCAGGGGCCCTCGGGAATGGAGCCGGCGATGGCCACGCCGATACCAGACTCGAAGTGGGTGGTCAGGCTCATCTCATAGGGCATGTTCAGCGGCAGGGTGCAGTGGGCCAGGATCATGTTGCCCGCGTCGGTGTCGATGCGGCTGGGGTTGCACATGAACACGGGCTGGTCAGACACGGCGCCCAGGACGGCCATGGACAGCAACGAGGGCATATCACCTTCGCAGCCGGCGTAGACGCCCTCAGCATTGAGAATCGCCAGGCCCAGGCAGCCGGTGGTGTAGACCGTATCCAGCAGGTCGAAGCAGCGAACGCTGACGGCGCCCAGCTCATACCGGTCTACCAGACGGCGCAGGGCACCGTAAACGTTCAGCGACTTGTCCATTTCCGCGGCGTTGTAATTCATGGACAGCAGCTGCTCGGTCCAGGGATTCTGGGGATAGCCGCCAACGGCGATCTCGGAGAGCAGCTCGGACATGGGGATGTTCACCACTTCCGCGCCCAGCTTGGCGGCCAGGGAATCGGGATTGCACACACTGGCGATCAGCCAGTCGGAAGGCTCGCCCACGCAGCCCAGACGGATGCCCTTGAGCTTGGACATGGCGGCGTTGGCCTGGGCCAGGGCCTTGATGCGGGCGGCGATTTTGGTTATGCTGCCGTGAAGGATCTCGCCCTTGCAGCCCTCGGCGTGGAGGCGGGAGAGGATCTCCATGGAGGCGGCCAGAGAGTTGGAGTCGCCGCTGGTGAGGATGTAGCAGGGCCGGCTCCGGTCCATCAGGGGGAAGTACTCAGACAGGAACTTGCCCTCGCTGCCGCCGGAGGCAACAAATACGAGGCCGAAGGGCAGTGTAGCCAGTTCATCGGGATCAACGTGCTCCAGCGGCTCGTCCACAGCGGTGGAGACATTCTTCAAAAACTGGTCAATGATTTCCCGTTTCACCTGGGAAAGGGAGCTTCGGATTTCGTAAATCGGAATGGACATAATCATTACCTCCTGTGCAGAAATTCACATGTACAGCGTACCATTTTGCGGGAGGACTGTCAACTGCTGGAAGGTCCCGAAACGGGGGAACGGCCGCCTTTTTTCGCCCCGGACAGGACAAAACAGACCGGCGTCCGGCAGCTGTGCCCGCCCGGGGAAAAGGGGGCGGCCGGGGGGATTGCGGCGGCACCGGGATGGAGGTATAATG
>JAHHSB010000007.1 GCA_020025415.1 Oscillibacter sp.
GCACGCCGCCAGCGTTCGTCCTGAGCCAGGATCAAACTCTCTATAAAATGGTATCAACACGAGCCTCTCGGCTCGAGCTAATCATTTAACAGAGCTATTTGTCATAGCTTCATTTCTATTTTTTCGTTGCTGCTTTCAGAAGAATTGACTACCCCTTACTCACCCACAACGTTTCGGTTCGCCTTCTTGTGCTTTTCGCACAATCCGGCTTTCCGCTGGTGCTTTCTTTTCGTTACGTTGTTTAATTTACAAGGTACACGCCGCTCATCGGCGGAACATTGCTATTATATCAGGCCCTCAAGCTCTTGTCAAGCACTTTTTTCAGCTTTTTTCAAGTTTCTTTCGGGTTTCCTGTTTTTGCTACGACGTTCTCGCCGACAGCTCGATTAGAATACCAAATCCTTTCCGCTTTGTCAAGCCTTTTTCCATATCTTTTTCGGCTTTTTTCCCACATTCCCTCAAAAGGCGGGAAAAAGCCGCAGCTCCAACAGAGCTGCGGCTTAGAAAAATCAAGGGATTTGAGGCCTATGGCCTTATTCACACGCCCGGCTGGTCGCCACCACCCGGACCTTTTCAATACGGTTATTATGAGCTTCCTCGACCTGGATGGTTAGATCCTCGTAGTCGAATGCATCTCCCTTTTCCGGGACCTTTCCTGTCTGCTCCATAATCCAGCCGCCCAGAGAAATACTCTCGGCCTCATCTTTAATATGGAAGTAGGTGCAGAAATCATCGAAGGTCACATCCCCTTCCACCAAATATGTATCCGGGGCCAGCTGGACAAAGGGCTCTTCCAGAACATCGTGTTCATCCCAGATCTCTCCCACCAGTTCTTCCAGAATGTCCTCCATGGATACAACACCCAGCGTACCGCCATATTCGTCGATCACCACAGCAATGTGGGACTTGTTGGACTGAAGGATCTTGAGTAGATCGCTGATCTTTTCCATGGGACGGGCAAAAATCGGGGGCGAGATGATCTCCCTCAGGTCCTTTTCCGTGATCCCGTTGCCGATGTAGAAATCCTTCTGATGGACAACGCCGATGATGGTATCAATGTCCCCCTCGTATACCAGCAGCCGGGAGAAATGGGATTCGGTAAATAAGGCGGCGATCTCCTCCTTGGTAGCATCGATGCTCACCGCCTGCAGATCCACCCGGGGGGTCAGGATATCCTGTGCCTCCAGGTCCCGGAACTCTACCGCATTTTTCAGCAGATCGCCTTCGTCCTTGTCAATACTGCCATCCCGCTGTGCCTCCTCCAGAAGCAGCATCAGCTCCTCCTGAGACATTTTGCGGTCAGTCTCCGTATTCAACAGATTGGAGATCAACCTTTTCCACTGGGTAAAGATAAAATTCACCGGCGTGAGGATGCAGATGAGCAGGCGGATGGCGGGGGCGCTGAACATGGCAAACTTCTCCGGGAAATCCTTGGCCACACTCTTGGGCGTGATCTCGCCGAAAATCAGCACCACCACGGTGACGACCACGGAAGAGATGGTAGCGCCGATGTCGCCGTAGATCTTCACAAACAGCAGCGTACCGATGGAAGCCACCGCAATGTTGACGATGTTGTTGCCGATCAGGATGGTGGAAATCAGACGGTCATAGTCCTCAGACAGCGAGTAAGTCAGCTGGGCCCGCCGGTCCCCGTTTTCCGCCATCACCTTGATGCGGATCTTGTTCAGGGAGGAAAAGGCCGTCTCTGTAGCGGAAAAGTACGCAGACATTAGGATGCAAAACGCCATTGCCAAAAGACTGGGTAATATATCGGAAAGCATAAAGTATCTCCTTATATTTGATTTTAACGGTCAATTAACGATAAAAGGCCTATAAGCGCAAAAAAGCACACCTACTCCCTCAGCACAGGGATAGGAATGCCATACTCCATTAAAATCAAACTATGGTAGGGCACATTGTCGTCTCTACCGGAACTGTCCATGAAAAGTACTCACCACCTTTTTCTATAATTGATTTACATATACCATATTCCCGCGCAATTCGCAATAGTCTTTTTCCCACCGTCTTTGACTGCAGCAGCACGGAGATTTTGCAAGAAAGGGGAGGCGCCCTTTAGGCCCCTCCCCTCTTCTTTTTTATTTAGCCCTTGCGCACATCGTCAAAGGCACGGGTCACCGCCTCGTCGGGCTTCTGAGTCAGCAGGCTGACCACGACAATGACCACACAGCTCACCGCGAAAGCGGGCAGCAGCTCATAAATGGCCCAGGCACCGCCCATGGGCGCGATCTGGTACTTCCAGATAAACACCATCGCGCCGCCGGAGATCACGCCCGCCAGGGCACCCCACTTGTTGGACCGGCGCCAGAACAGAGCAAACAGCACCGCCGGACCGAATGCCGCGCCGAAACCGGCCCAAGCAAAGGAAACCACCCGGAACACAGAGCTGTCGGGATCCCGGGCCAGGAAAGCCGCCACCAGAGAAACGGCGATCATGGTGCCCCGGGCCACCAGCATCCCCTGCTTGCCCGTGAACTTCACCCGGAAAAACTCCACAAACAAGTTCTGAGAGACGGAAGAAGACACCGCCAGCAGTTGAGAGTCCGCGGTGGACATGGTGGCCGCCAGGATGCCAGCCAGGATAATGCCTGCAATCAGGGCCGCGAGCAGGCCGTGCCGGCTGATCAGGTTGGCGATCTGGATCACGATGGTTTCAGAGTCCGCCAGCTGCGCCATAGTCCCGGAAGCTGTCATGCCGTTGCCCACCACACCGATGAGGATGGCAACGCCCATGGAAATGACTACCCAGGTGGTGGCCACCCGGCGGCTGAGGGCCAGCTTTTTCTCCTCCTCAATGGCCATGAAGCGCAGCAAGATGTGGGGCATACCGAAGTAGCCCAGACCCCAGGCCAGCAGAGAGCAGATCGTCAGTACGCTGTAAGGGCTGGAACCGCCGGTTGCAGGATCGTGAATATTGGAAAGGGACAGATAGCCGGCCAGGGAACGGGCATTGTCCATCACCGCATCCATGCCGCCGGCCTGGGACACGCCGAAGCCCAGCACCACCACCAGGGCAACGGTCATAATGATAGACTGGATCAGGTCGGTAAAACTGGCGGCCAAGAAACCGCCCATCACGGTGTAAACCACAATGACCGCCGCACTGATAAGCATGGCCGTCAGATACTCCACGCCGAACAGGCTGGCAAACAGCTTGCCGCAGGCAGAGAAGCCCGAGGCCAGATAGGGAATAAAGAAAATGATGATCACCACCGCAGCCACAGCGGAGAGGATATTTCTCTCATCGCCCCAGCGCTTGGAGAAAAACTGGGGAACAGTGATGGCATCCAGCCGGTGGGAATAACGCCGGATGCGCTTAGCCACGATCAGCCAGTTCAAGTAGGTGCCCACGATCAGGCCGATGGCCGTCCAGCTGGCCTCCGCCAGACCGGAGAGGTACGCAACGCCGGGCAGCCCCATCAGCAGCCAGCTGCTCATATCCGAAGCCTCGGCGCTCATGGCGGTTACAAATGGTCCCAGCTTGCGCCCGCCTAAGTAAAAATCATCCACGGAATTGTTTTTCTTGGCGAACCAAACGCCAACGCCCAGCATTGCGATCAGATAGGCCGCGATCGCCAGGCAAATGCAAAGTTGCGCGCTTGTCATAACGTTTTGTCTCTCCTTTATCGTTCAATCCAGGACATCATAGCACATTTATCTTTAGAACAAAATACAGAACGATGTATAGAATAAATTCTATACATCGTTCGTTTATTATAAAGCTTTTCCTGAATTCAAAAGGATTTTATCTATACAAATTTCCGGATCAAATGTAAGCAAAAAAGTGAATAACACCTTTGTCTCTCACTTGGCCCGATAAGACTCCAGAAACATGGGGGTCACGCTGGCGGTGTAGGCAGCCAGGGAATACTCCCCCCCGCACAAGCACCAGTCATACAGCAGTGCCCGCTCCCAAAGGGCATAAGCCTTGACAATCTGGTTCACCGTCAGGTCTGCCCGCAGCTGCTCGGCCTGCTGTCCCTGGGAAATGATCTCCCGCAGGAGCTTGAAATAGGTGCGGTTCCGGTCCAGCAGGTGCTTCTCCCCCCGGGTGAGCAGCTGGGTGGAGAGCAGGCGGGTCAGCAGTTCCATGGAGATCTCCCCGTCGATCATGGCAAACAACTCCCGGTTGAGATAGATCAGCTTGTCAATGGCATCCAACTTCGGATCCATCTCCCCTTTCAGCTGCTCGTATTTTTCATCAAACACATAGGCCAGCGTACCCAGCAGGGCATCCTTGCCGTCAAAGTAATGGTAGAACGAGCCCCGGGAGGTCTCGGACTCAAAGACGATCTCCTCCACGGTGGTATTCTCATAGCCCTGCTGATAAAACAGCTTCCAGGCGGCAGAAATGATGCGTCCCCGGGTGTTGCGGGTGTTCTTTTTCGCCATAGCCACTCCCCCTTTCGTCCCAGCATAGCATATTCCGCGCACCAGCGCAAACAAAGCTGTGGATAAGGCCGTAGGTTTTGCAGGGTTTTCAGCACTTTCTCCTGTTGTAGTTTGCCGCCGCGCTCTTTATAATGAGAATAAAATCTGGGCCGTCTGGTCGGCCGCCCGGAAAAACCACACGGAAAGGCTGGGTATCTGTGAAATTTTGGAAAATGAACGGGGCTGGAAACGACTTTCTCATTTTAAATAACCTGGAAGAAAAGCGCCCCGCCGATCAGTTCCCCCGGATCGCGCAGATCCTCTGTGAGCGGCGCCTGTCCCTGGGGGCCGACGGACTGATGGTGGTGGACACTCCCACCCAGGGCGGCGATTTCAAAATGCGCTTTTTCAACTCCGACGGCAGCGTGGGTGAAATGTGCGGCAACGGTGCCCGCTGCATCTGCCGCTATGGCTTTGAAACCGGGCTGTGCGGCCCCACCCAGACGGTGGAGACCACTGCCGGCATTATTACCGGCCAGCGGATCGACCGGCGCAACTACCGCGTCCGGCTCAACGACCCATCCACGGTCCGGCTGGACTGCCCTGTGGAGGTAGATGGCGTGCGCTACGCCTGCTCCTATGTGGAGCTAGGCAATCCCGGCATCCCCCATGCGGTCATCCCCTATGCCGGTCTGCACCAGGCGGACGAAAACGAGCTGCGGGAGCTGGGCCGGGCCATTCGCTGGAACAGCGCCTTCCCCAAGGGGGCCAACGTCAACTTCTACGAGATTATCGGAGAGGACCAGGTCTTTGAGCGCACCTTTGAGCGGGGTGTGGAGGACTTTACCTATGCCTGCGGCACGGGCACCGGCTCCGTGGTGACGGTGCTGACCCTGCAGGGCAAGGTCTCCGGTCAGGGCGTTCGGGTCTCCATGCTCGGCGGGGAGCTGATCATCGACGCCCAGCGGGTCAATTCCCGCATCGAAAGTCTTTACCTCACCGGCCCCACCAATCTGGTGGCCAAAGGCGAGATCACGGATGAAACCCTTTTCCCCAGTGAATAAGCGAAACAGCATGGCTCGATAGAAAAGAGGAGGAAAGAAAGAATGGAAAAAAAATCCGTTGCGAAAAACTATCGCTTTATGGCCATTATGATCGGCTCCATGATCCTGGGATCCATCGTAGGCTTCTTCTGGCCCATTGTTCAGGATGCGGACGGCAATACCGTCAGTTCCGGCGCCACGATCCTCAAGCCCCTGGGCACCGTGTTCATCAACATGATGTTCTGCATTGTGGTGCCGCTGGTCTTTGCATCCATTTCCGGTGCCGTGGCCAATATGAAAAGCCGGAAACGGGCCGGTAAGATCATGGGCGTGACCGTGGCCACGTTCGTCATTACCGGCGCCATCGCCGCCGTCATCATGTTTATCCTGGTGGAGATCTTCCCCCCGGTGCTGCAGCCCTGGGCCACGCTGCCCTCTGAGGAGATAGGCGAGTATGCCACGCTGTCTCAGATGATTGTGAATTTCTTTACCGCCGAGGACTTTGTGGGTCTGCTCAGCCGGAAGGCCATGCTGCCTTTGATCGTTTTCTCCCTGCTTTTCGGCCTGGCTGTCAACCTCAACGGCGGCAGCGAGACCCTGGTGGGCAAATTCCTGGATGACCTGACCAATGTGATGCTCAAGTTCGTCAAGATCGTCACCTACTATGCCCCCATCGCCTTCTTCGCCATCTTCGCCGACCTGGTGGCCACCTATGGATCTCAGGTCATCGAAAACTACGGCCGGGCGCTGGCGGTGTACTATCCGCTGTGCTTCATCTACATTTTCACCGCCTGGCCGCTGTTTGCCCGCTTCGGGGGCGGCAAGGGCGCTGCAAAAGTCATGTTCCAGCACATTGCCAAGCCCGCCATCGTCTCTCTGGGCACCTGCTCTTCCGTGGCCACCATCCCCACCAATATGGAAGAGGCCGCCGACACCGGCATTTCCAAGGACGTCAGCGACATGGTGCTGCCCCTGGGTGCCACCATGCACATGGACGGCTCCTGCTTCTCCTGCGTGCTGAAGATTGCCTTTGTGCTGGGCGTATTCGGCCAGGATCTGGGCTTTGATATGCTCATCCCCGTGGTTCTGGTGGCCGTGATGTCCTCCGTGGGCATGAGCGGCGTTCCCGGCGGCGGCTATATCGGCGAATATATCATCTGCTCCATCTTCTTCCCCGAGCAGATCGCGGTGGCCTTCCCCATTCTGGTGGCCATCGGCAATCTGGTGGATCCTCCCGCCACCATGATCAACTCCGCTGGCGACTATGTGGTCTCCTTCATCGTCTCCCGCTTTGCCGACGGCAAAGATTGGCTGCACAAGGCCCAGGCGGAAAAGGAACGCGCTCAGGCGGAATGACCGCCGCTCCCCGGAAAAGAAACAAGGACGCAGGCTTGTAGCCTGCGTCCTTGTTTCTTTTTTTCACTCCACGACAGAGCCGCTCTCCCCCGCTTCGGGGGCAGCGGGCTGCTGGGGCTGGGTGGTCCTGGCAGTGCCGAAATCCCGCTCCGCACTGGCCATGTCTCGGTAGAGCATGGACTCCATCACCCGGATGTCGCTATCCACATCCATGGCGTCGGCCTTATAAAGATCGTCCAGCTGGTGGGCAAAGCCCGCCACGATGGAATCCATGGTCTTTTCAATACGCTCTTTGGCCTGGCGCAGATTCTCGCCTTCCACCCCAGCGGCTTCAAAGGAAGCGTAGGAATCCAGCAGCTTCTGGGTGGTGGGAAGGTAGTAGTCCAGGAAGGTATTGATCCAGCCCCGCTTCTTCGGGTCTTCCTCCACCGCCTTGAAAATACTGGCGGTGATGCTCTCCAGCCGGTCGATCTTGGCTGAGAGGATGGGGTCGGCGATCCGGTCATTGGCCCGGCGGATATCCCGCAGGATATCGGAATAGCCCCCCTCCGTCTCAGGCGGCGCCTGGGTTTCGGCCTCCGCCTTCTTCCGGCGCTGATCCTCCATGTCGGCGCTGGCCTGGCTGGAGCGGAACAGATAGCCCAGCTCCATATTGTAATAGGCCTGGCCGCCGAAATACCCTTGCTCGATCATCTTCTGCAGGTCCTTGGCCACCCGGGACTGGGAATAGCCCAGCTTTCTGGCCAGTTCCTCCGCCGCTATAGCCTCCCGGTCGCCCAGCACCGCCAGATACTTGGCATAACGTTTGAGAGCCCCATCCATGCGCATGCCCGCCACCAGCATGGCCACGCCGCCAGCTGACAGGGCCAGGGCCTTGAGCAGGTCCGACACATACCAGCTGTCGACATGCCCCAGCCAGATCATCATGTCGATGGGCTCATAGGCCATCACGGCGCCCACCACTGCCACGATGATACCCAGGATCTCCAGCCGACGGGCTGTGGAGGTCTTTTCCTGGGGCGAGCGCACCATCTTCCAGGCAGCTTGCCCCGCCCGGCTGGTCTGCCGGCTGCCGACGGTTTTTCCCGGTTCCATACCGCCCACCTGAAGGGGCGAGGGCGGCGCGACCTTCTGCTTCCGGTCGGGCCCAAACAGCTTGGAAAAGAGGATGATCAGGGCGATGGGCCACAGCCCCACGCCGAATAAAATGACAATAAATATCCAGGAGCTCCAGTCATTTTTCTGTTTTTTTCTTTTGGTGGCCATCTTCTTCACCCCTCCCGTTTTTTCAGCTTCCGCCGGTTCCCGTTTTCATCCACGATCACCGTGTGCTCCAGCTGACTTTCCAGGTTGCCCAGCACAGCCTGCACATACTCCCGGCGCAGCAGCGCCCGTTCTTCCAGCTCCTCCGGGGTCAGCCCCTCGGTCTTTGCTTTTCTGGTCAGTTCGTTGATCCGGTCAATTTTTTCCTGTTCCATACTTCTTCCCGCTCCTCAAAGATATCGTTTGAGCACGATGGTTGTCCTCCCCTTACGGGAAGGCCCCCCCACCTGCTCCAGCTTGATTTTTCCAAAGCCCCTGGCGGAGATCGTATCCCCCTCCGCCAGCAGCTGATCCGGCTTCTGACATTCCCGCCAGTTGACCTGCACCCGGCCGGAGGCGATCAGCTCTCCTGCCCGAGTCCGGGAGATCCGGAATCCGGAAGCGGCTACCGCGTCCAGGCGCAAAGAGGGCACCGTGTCCCGCAGCTCCTCCGTTCGGGAGACGGGGATGTGCAGTTGTCCTGGGCCGATCTCCTCCACTCGCAGCCGGATCCGCCCGGCGGAACTCCAGCTCTGGAGCAGGAAGTCCGCCACCGTGTCCAGCACCATCAGGTCACAGCTCTCCGGAGAGATCAGCAAATCCCCCACCGTCTCCCGGGTGATGCCCAGGCCCATCAGGCTGCCCAGGATGTCCCGGTGCCCCGGGGTATTGTCTCCCCGGAAGGCCGCCCGCAGATACCGCAGGGGGCTGTACTCCGCCGCGGCCTCCGGCCCCTCGGCCCAGGCGGGCAGAAACAGCACCACCTTGCGTTCAGCATCCGAATAGCCGCCCTGCAGCAGCACGGTGCACTCCCCCAGTCCGGCCCGGCGCAGCAGCTCTTCCGCCCCGGCTTGTTCCTGGGGCGTCAAAAAGCTGGTGGCCGTGGGGATATTTTTCCGCTGGCACTGTTCCAGCTTGTCCAGGACCCGGGCCAGCGTCAGCCGCTCTTCTTCATGGGCGCTCACGCTCTTCAACAGTGTTGCCTTATCCATTTTGCAGCTCCTGTGTCCGGACCAGCGCGGCATAGGCGCCATTTTTGGCCATCAGCTCCTGATGGCTGCCCAGCTCCGTGATCCGGCCATCCTCCACCACCGCGATCCGGTCGGCATGGCGCACGGTGGAGAGCCGATGGGCAATGATCACTGTGGTGCGCCCCTGGGCCAAGCGCTCAAAGGTCGCCTGCAGCTTGGCCTCGGTCACGCTGTCCAGGGCAGAGGTCGCCTCATCCAGAATCAGAATGGGTGGGTCTTTGAGGAAAATACGAGCGATGGAAATGCGCTGTTTCTGCCCGCCGGAGAGCAGGGTGCCCCGCTCCCCCACATAGGTTCGGAAACCATCGGGCAGCGCCACGATATCGTCATAGATCTCCGCCAGCTTGGCAGCCCGGGCCACTTCTTCCTCGCTAGCCCCCGGCCGTCCGTAGCGGATGTTTTCCAAAATACTGTCAGCAAAGAGAAACACATCCTGCTGCACGATGCCGATGTTCCGGTGCAGCGATTCCTGGGTCACGGAGCGGACATCCTGCCCGTCCACACAGATCCGTCCGCTGGAGGCATCGTAAAACCGGGGGATCAGCTGGCAGAGGGTGGATTTTCCCCCGCCGGTGGGGCCCACGATGGCCACCGTCTCCCCGGGCCGGATATGCAGGTCCACATCGTGGAGCACCGCCAGCTCACCCCGGTAGGCAAAGCTCACATGCTCTACATCCACCCGGCCCTCCACCCGCTTTAGGGGCCTGGCATCCGGCGCGTCCTGCAGCTCCGGTGACTGACGCATCAGGCTGACAAAGCGCTGGAGTCCCGCGGTGCCGTTGGCAAAGAGCTCGGCAAAGTTGGAGAGCTTGCGCACCGGGGTGACGAAGGTAGTCACATACAGGCTGAAGGTAATCAAATCCACCGCATTCAGCTCACCCTGCATGATCAGCGCGCCGCCCAGGGCGATCACCGCCGCGGGCAGGATACACAAAAAGAACTCCATGGTGGCGTTAAAGCGGCCCATGGCTTTATGGAACTGACGCTTGGATGTCTTGAAGCTCCGGTTGGAGGAATCAAACTTCTCCAGCTCGGCCTGCTCATTGGCAAAGGCCTTGGCCGTGCGGATGCCAGAAAGGCCGGATTCAATGTCCGCGTTGATCACAGCGGTGGTCTGCTTGACCTGGGCGGAGGCCCGGCTCATAGAGCGCTTGCACCGCCAGATCACGGCAAAGAAAACCGGCAGGATCAGGGCGATCATCAAAGCCAGCTGCCACTGGATGGTGAACATGATCCCCAGCGCGCCCAAGATGGTCACCGCGGAAATAAAAATATCCTCGGGTCCATGATGAGCCAGCTCCGTGATGTCAAAAAGATCGGCAGTCAGCCGGCTCATCAGCTGGCCGGTCCGGTTCCGGTCAAAATAGCCGAAAGACAGCTCCTGCATGTGGCAGAACAGATCCCTGCGGATATCCGCCTCCACCAAAATGCCGAAGGTGTGGCCCCAGTAGCAGATCACATAGGACAGCAGACTGCGTAGCACGAAGGCGGCAAATACCGTTCCCATCACCGCCCAGAACATCCGGTAGGCTCCCTGGGGCAGCAGCTGATACATGCACCAGCGGGACACATAGGGGAAGGCCAGGTCAATCATGGAAATGCCCAGAGCGCAGCACAGATCCAAAATGAACAATCTGCGGTGGGGCTTGAAATAGGAAAGGAAGATCCGAAAAGCGGACTTTTCCTGAAATTCCTGGGTGGTCATCATAACTCTCCTTGTTCCTTTCATCAGTCACACATAAAAATTATACTACACTCTGCTCCGCCGCGCAACTAAAAAGGTTCCGGAGCTTTGGCTCCGGAACCTTTGGAATCGTTAACCCGCTTTCACACGGACAATGCATTGTTTAGAATTGCCATCCCAGGACACCGTCACCTTGGCCGTGCCGGCGGCGACGCCGGTCACCGTACCGTCAGAGGCCACCTTGGCCACGCCGGAATCAGAGCTGCTCCAGTTCAAAGCGGTCGTGACACCGCTCACCTTCAGCTGACACTTCTCACCCGCCGCGATGGTGATGTCGGTCTTATTTAAAGCGGCGCTGGACCCGGTGCTGGTCTGGGTGCCGCTCTGGCCGGAGCCGCCCCGAATATAGACCACGCAGGTGCCCTTGCCCGTACCGTCGGTGACCGTCAGGGTAACCTTGCCCTGAGAGACGGCCGTGACATTTCCATTTGCCTCCACAGAGGCAATGCCATCGTCACTGCTGCTCCACTGATAGGTCCCGCTGCCGCCGGAAACCGTCAGGGGAATGGGATCGTCGCCCACCGTCATGGAGAATTCCGTCCGGGGGCTGCCCAGATAAGCGATGGTCAGCGTCTCAGGCAGCGCGCTGACATCCACCGGCTCTTCCTGGCCGCTGTCTCCCGTGGTACTGGAGCTGCCGGAGCCGCCGATGTCCGGCTCGTTGATATCCGAGGAGGTATCGGCGGAGCTGTCGATGGAAGCATCCCCGATCGCAGATATCGCCGGATCGTCATTCCCCGCCAGGGACTTGCGGATGGACTCTCCAAAGAACAGGTACAACAGCAAAGCCGCCAGAATGATAATGATCACGATCAGAATGGGGCTGAGGATGTTGGGCCCGCCGGAAGAAGCTCTCCGTCCGCCGCTGCGCCGCCGGGGGGCGCTGCCGCGCAGCCCTTCCTCCTCTTCACAAAAGGGACAATATTTATATGTATCGGAATATTTCTCCCCACAGTGGGGGCAGCGCTTCATAGCCATACGGGTCCTCCTTCACCGGATCTCGATTGTGCCGATACCTTCAGATTGCCGGGGCACATTTGCTTCCCCGGCCCCCTGTTTCCATTATTTTAGTACTTAACATAATATCGTTTTTCTTTCCCAGCGTCAATAGCGCCCCGGCAGTTTTCGTATTTTTTTTGGTTTTTGTGCAGAATGTCCTTGCCAATCTTTTTACCCGAACTTATAATTACTTTAACAAACGTACGGAAAATCGTCTTCGGCGGCCGGGCCGCCCGGGCGGGAAGATGGGAGAATGGCAATGGACACGATTTTGATTGGCATCGCCGGCGGTACCGGCTCCGGTAAAACCACGCTGACACAGCATTTGAAGCATCATTTTGGAGATGATATCACCGTCATCGGGCACGACAACTACTACAAGCGGCAAGACGGCATCCCCTTTGCCCAGCGTTGCCTGCAAAATTATGACCACCCGGATGCCTTTGACACGGATCTTCTCATCGAGCATCTGCGCCAGCTCAAGGCAGGCAAACCCATCCAGTGCCCGGTATATTCTTATAAGGACCACAACCGCACCGACCAGACCATCGAAATCTTCCCCGCCAAGGTCGTTTTGGTGGAGGGGATCCTGATTTTCCAGCACCCGGTGCTGCGAGAGATGCTGGACATCAAGATCTTTGTGGAGACGGACGCGGATGTGCGCATCCTCCGCCGGGCCCTGCGGGACGTGGAGGAGCGGGGGCGGACGCTGCAGTCCGTGGTCCAGCAGTACCTCACTTCCGTCAAGCCCATGCACGAGCAGTTTGTGGAGCCTTCCCGCAAATATGCGGACATCGTGGTGCTGGAAGGCGGTCACAATCTGGTGGCGCTGGATATGATCATGCAGCGCATCCAGCATCATATCGATGGAAATTGACTTTCCGGGCGGCAGAGCGTTCTGCCGCCCGGTTTTTATAATGCGGCATGGTCATTTTTACTTTTTCTATTTGACTAAATCCCTCAACTTTTGTATAATATTGTGGAATGTGTGAGTCTGCATACATTCATATCGCATGAGTCGATAGAGTTGAAATTGGAGGTTTTATCATGCAAGACAAATTCACCACTGGCACGTTTATGACCGACGCAATGCTCTCCTGCCGCACTCTCTACAAAGCCAACGGCTACAGCGAGGATGATTTCTCCCGCCCAGTCATTGGCATCTGCGATTCCTTTACGGATATCGTCCCCGGCCACAAAAATCTGCGCATCCTCTCCGAGGAGGTCAAACATGGCGTGTATCGCGCCGGCGGCACTCCGGTGGAGTTCGGCTGCATCGCCGTATGCGACGGTGTGTGCACCACACACGACGGTTCCCGTTATTCCCTGCCCTCCCGTGAGATCGTGGCCGACGGCATCGAGATCATGGCCCGCGCCCACAAGCTGGATGGCCTGGTGCTGGTGGGTTCTTGTGATAAAACGGTCCCCGGCATGCTGATGGCTGCAGCCCGGCTGGACATCCCCTGCATCTTCCTGGCCGGCGGCTGCATGCTGGGCGGCCCCTCCTTCGGTGCCAAGCGCAAGTCTGACTCTACCTGTGCCCAGGAGGCCCAGGGTATGCAGCAGGCAGGCAAGATTACTTACGAGGATCTGCTGGATCTGACCAGCACCTGCTGCCCCACCATCGGTTCCTGCCAGCACATGGCCACCGCCAACTCCATGTGCTGCATGGCAGAGGCCCTGGGCATGAGCATCCCCGGCTCCGCCGCCATTCCCGCCGTTTACAATGACCGTACCCGCGCCGCCCTCCAGACCGGCGAGGTCATCGTGGAGATGGTCCGTCAGGGCCTGACCTCCCGGGACATCATCACCGAGGACTCCATCCGCAACGCCATCATGGTCCTCATGGCCACCGGCGGCTCCACCAACTGCATCATCCACACCTGCGCCATTGCCAATGAGATCGGCATCCCTGCCGCCCAGGTGATGGAATGGTTTGAAGAGTATGGCCAGTCCATCCCCCTCATTGCCCGCATCAACCCCGCCTCCACCGAGTATGACGCCGAGGACTTCTACCGTGCCGGCGGCATCCCCGAGGTGCTGCGCCAGATGAAGTCCCTGCTGTTCAACGACTGCATGACCGTCAACGGCCACACCCTGGGTGAGAACGCCGACTCTTACCGCAACCTGTACGGCTACAATTCCGAGGTCATCACCTCCCTGGACAAGCCCTTCTCCACCCTGGCCGGCCTTGCCATCATGCACGGCAATCTGGCCCCCAACACCGCCGTGGCCAAGCCCGCCGCCATCGCCGAGGAGGTCCGCCGCTTTGAGGGTACCGCCATCTGCTTCAACGGCGAGGAGGAGGCCAATGAGGCTATCGCCAAGCAGCTGGTCAAGCCCGGACACGTGGTGGTCATCCGCTATGCCGGCCCCAAGGGTGCGCCCGGCATGCCCGAGATGTTCAAACCCATGAAGCTGCTCTACGGCCAGGGCCTGAACAAGTGCACCGCCCTGGTGACTGACGGTCGCTTCTCCGGCACCAACAACGGCTGCTTCGTTGGCCATGTCTCTCCCGAGGCTGCCGCCGGCGGTCCCATCGCCCTGATCGAAGACGGCGATCACATCAAGATTGACGTGGTGGCCAAGACCATCGAGCTGCTGGTCTCCGATGAGGAGCTGGAGCGCCGCCGCGCTAACTGGACCTATACTCCCGCTCCCGTGGATGGCTATCTCAAGCGCTATGCCCGGGATGCCAAGAGCGCTGACCAGGGCGGTGTCCTGGAATAAGCCTCTTTTGGGGGTCAAATAAAAAAGCCGGGTCCCTGAAGGGACCCGGCTTTTTCTATGCTCTTTTTCTCTGAAAGCTCCCGAACGGAACCTTCAGACCCCGCCCACGTGGAAGACGACGCCCACCACAGCTGAAATGCCGATATACACGATGGGATGCCAGTTCCGGGTCTTTTTCACAAAGCCGGAGAGCACCAAGATCACCGCCGCCAAGGCGATGGCCTTCCAGTTAAAGAAGTCGGACAGCACGCCGGTGGCGGCATACAGCTCCTGCCGGAACAGCGCCACCAGCAGCACGGTATAGCCGGCCGCCACGATCAGTCCGGCCGAGGCCGGGCGCAGGCCATAAAAGGCAGCTTCCACATAGCGGTTGTGCCGGAACTGCTGAAGCGCCTGGGCGATGAGCAGGATTACGATGACCGACGGGGTTACCAGGCCCACCGTAGCAATGATGGCACCGGGGATCCCGGCGGTGGTAAAGCCTACATAGGTGGCCATATTGACGCCGATGGGGCCGGGCGTGGACTCCGACACCGCCAGCATATCCGCCAGCTGGGCATGTGTGAACCAATGGGTCTTGTCCGCCAGATCATACAAAAAGGGGATGGTGGCCATGCCGCCGCCGACGGAAAACAGGCCCACCTTAAAATACTCCCAAAAGAGCAGCACAAAAATCATGAATCCTTTGCCTCCAGTTCCTTGATCACAATGCCGCATACTGCGGAGGCCAAGACGAACCACACCGGCGACAGGCTGGTAACGATGCTGGCCACAGCCACCGCCAGGAAAATCACCAAGGTTTTCCAGTCTACCACCGCCTTTTTGACCAGCTTCACCACCGCATTGATGATCAGCACGCACACACAGGCTCGGATGCCCGCGAAGGCGTTCTGCACCGCCACCAGATGGGAGAAATTGCTGATCAGGCCAGCGATGATCATGATGATCACCAGAGAGGGGAAAACGATCCCCGCGGTAGCAACAATGCCGCCCAGGATCCCCCTGCACTTTTGCCCTACAAAGGTGGCAGTATTAACGGCAATCACCCCCGGCGTACACTGGCCGATGGCGTAGTAATCCATCAGTTCATCCTCTTTGGCCCATTGGTGCCTGTCCACAATCTCCCGCTGCAGCATCGGCAGCATGGCCGCGCCGCCGCCGAAGGTCAGCACACCGATCTTGGCAAAGGTGATAAACAGTTCCCACAGTCCTTTCAAACCCGGTTCCCTCTTCCTATTCGATATATCCGTACATCCCCCGCACCGAGACCTCTCCAGAGCGGATGGTATCCAACTGTCCAGCAGCCGTGCGGACCACCAGGCCAAACTGCTCGTCAATATCCAGAGCTGTAACCTGCTCCCGGGACCCATCTCTTCTCAGGATCTGCACCTCTTTGCCCAGGGTGACGCAGTCCCGGCGGTAGGCCTGCCGGTAGGGCTCCAGCTCACCGTTCTCCAGCGCCGTGTACAGCCGGTCCAGCTCCCGGATCTCCGCTGCCGCCAGCTTGGGGCGGGACACCGCCCGTCCCAGAGCCTGGGACAAAGAGGTCGCTACCTCCCGCAGGTCGGGGGGGAAATCCTCAGGCTGTTCCAGTACGTTCAGCCCAATACCGATCACCAGATACTGCAGCCGAGCACTCTCCCCCTCCAGGGCCATTTCCGTCAGGATGCCCCCCAGCTTCCGCTTGCCCAAAATCAGGTCATTGGTCCACTTGATCTGGGGGCGCAGGCCGCAGACCTGCTCCACCGCGTTGCACACTGCCACCGCAGACAGCGCCGTCACCGGCAGCAGTTCAATCGGCGGCAGCTGGGGACGCAGCAAAGCCGATAGATAGATTCCCTTGCCGGCAGGGGAATGGAAGGGCCGCTCCATCCGGCCGCAGCCGGCGGTCTGCTCGTCGGCGATGACCACGCTGCCATCCACCGCCCCTTCCAGGGCGATCTTTTTGGCATAAGTATTGGTGGAATTCACCTGGGAAAAGCAGTGCAGCGCCTGCCCAACCCGGCCGGGCCGGGGCAAAAAGCCCCGAATCTCCGCCTCCGTCAGAGCATCGGGCGTTCCCAGAAGGCGATAGCCCAGGCCCCGGCGGGCCTCGATCTCATAGCCCTCTCCCCGCAGCGCCTCCACATATTTCCAAATCGCCGCCCGGGACAATCCGAGCGTCTCACTCACGCTTTCCCCGGACAGATACTCCCCTGTATGCTGGCGCAGCAGCGACAAAAAAGTCTCTTTGCTCATGGTCACGCCCCCCTTTCTTGAGACTTCGAGTGTATCACGTTTTCCCGTCCTTGTAAACCCGCCCGCAGGTGGAAAGCGGATTCCAGGATCCGCTGCGCGCGGAAATGAAAAACAGCGCAGCCCCAAAAAGGCCGCGCTGTTTTTTTGTGTGCCAGCTTTTCTCAAAGCTTTCTGGCCGTCAGCTTGCGGATGACCAGCAGAGTGCCCAGCATCAGCACGATAGACACCGGCAGGGCGATGAAGGCGTTGGGCACAAAGCCGGCGAAAATGTAGCTGACCAGGCTCACCGCCGCGGCAGTGATGGCATAGGGCAGCTGGGTGGACACATGGTTGACATGGTCGCACTGGGCGCCGGCAGAGGCCATGATGGTAGTATCGGAAATGGGAGAGCAGTGGTCGCCGCAGACAGCGCCGGCCATGCAGGCGGAAATGCAGACGATGGCCAGAGGGTTATCCATAGGGAACACGTTCTGGACGATGGGGATCAGCATACCGAAGGTGCCCCAGCTGGTGCCAGTGGCGAAAGCCAGCAGGCAGCCGATGACGAACACCAGCGCCGGCAGCAGCACCTGCAGTCCGGTGGCGCTGCTCCACACGAAGTCCCGGACGAAATACTTGGCGCCCAGGGAATCGGTCATGGCCTTCAGACTCCAGGCAAAGGTCAGGATCAAAATAGCGGACACCATGGACTTGAAGCCCTCGGGAATGCAGTTCATCATATCCCGGAAGGACATGGCCCGGCGGATCATATAGTACGCAAAAACGAACGCCAGGGCAAAGGCGGAACCCAGCAGCAAGCCCACGGAGGCATCGGAGTTGGAGAAGGCATCTACAAAGCTGGCGCCAGAGAAGAAGCCGCCGGAATAGATCATGCCGATGACGCAGCAGAATACCAGCACGATGATGGGCAGCACCAGATCCAGCACCCGTCCCTTGTCCTCCTCCACGTCCTCATCCATCGTGGCATAAGGATTGGGTCCGGAGAAAAGATCTCCCTTGTCCCGAGCGTTGTCCTCAAACTTCTTCATCGGGCCGAACTCTGTCTTCATCAGCGCCATGCCCACCATCATGATGATGGTCAAAATGGCGTAGTAGTTGAAGGGAATCGCCCGGATAAAGAGGTTCAGGCCCTGGCCGTCCTCGGCAAAGGCTGCCACAGCAGCGGCCCAGGAGGAGATGGGGGCAATGATACACACCGGTGCAGCGGTGGCGTCGATGATGTAAGACAGCTTGGCCCGGGAGATCCGGTGCTTGTCAGCCACCGGCCGCATGACGCTGCCCACGGTCAGGCAATTAAAGTAGTCGTCGATGAAAATCAGCACGCCCAGAATAATGGTGGCCAGCTGCGCGCCTACCCGGGATTTAATGTGCTGTTGTGCCCAGCGCCCGAAGGCAGCAGAACCGCCGGCCTTGTTCATCAGGCACACCATGATTCCCAAAATCACCAGGAAGGCCAGGATCCCCACATTGTAGCTGTCGGACAGCACAGAGATGATGCCGTCTTCAAACACATGAAGGACCGTCCCCTCAAAGGAAAAGTTCGAATACAGCAGTCCGCCGGCCAGAATGCCGATGAACAATGAGGAATATACCTCCTTGGTGATCAGAGCCAGAGCGATGGCGATGATGGGGGGGACCAGGGCCCAGAAGGTGTTGTAAAACCGGCTGGGAGACTTCATATAGCCCGTTCCGCCGCAGGTCGCGCAGACATTTTCGCCGCCGCAGCTCTCACACTCCGGGTCCAGGCCGTAGCATTCCATGCACGCGCCGGAGGTACCACAGTCAGGGCACTCAATCATTTTGGTACCAGGTTCTTCAGTGGGGTCGCCAGCTGCCGCCGCTGGAACGGCCATGGCCGCACACAGCACCAGCACCAGCGCCAGAAGGGGCAGCAGTCGCCGCAGATGATGTCTCATACGTTTTCTCTCCTTACACACAAAAAAATGAAGCCATGACGTCATCACGGCTTCACGTAGGTACAGCTCCTTTCCCACGGGGCATGACAGCGTTCCACCTCAGGGGTGACAGTCCGACGCATCTTCTCCTGCGGACCGGCCCTGGTCCGCCAGACAGCGAAGCAGAGTCTCGGCGGTCTCCCCTTTCCCATCCTCCCCGGTGTTCTGCCATTGGGAGGCGGTAATCATGAAGCCCGCACCTCTATCATGGATTCAATTGCCTGTTTATTATATAAGATACTGGAAAAAAGGTCAACGGAATCCCCGGATTTTCTGCTGTTTTTTCCCAAAAGCGCCTCCGCGGACAGAACTGTCCGCGGAGGCAAAGGTGCTTTTTCCTTGTTTTGATCAATAGGTGCCCAGGTTGGCAGAGTTATCGGAGTTGGCAGACTTGCCAAAGTGAAAGTCGTTTCCAGGCAGAATGGCGTTAAGAACAATGCCGGCGATGGCGGCAATGGCCAGAGAGGTCAGGGTGATGGACACCCCGCCCACGGTAAAGGTCAGGCCGCCGGTAAAGCCCAGGCCGCAGACCAGGATGACCGCCGCGATGATCAGGTTCCGGGAGTTGGTGAAGTCCACCTGGTTTTCCACCACGTTGCGCACACCGATGGCAGAGATCATACCGTAGAGGATAAAGCTGACGCCGCCGATAATGGCCGCGGGAATGGTATTGGCGATGTAGGCAAATGCCGGGGAGAAGGACAGCACCAGGGCATACACCGCTGCCAAGCGGATCACCCGGGGATCGTGCACCCGGGAGAGCACCAGCACACCGGTGTTCTCACCATAGGTGGTGTTGGCCGGGCCGCCGAACAGAGCGGACAGGGACGTGGCGATACCGTCGCCAACCAGGGTGCGGTGCAGGCCCGGATCTTCGATGAAGTTGTCGCCCACAGTGGCGGAGATGGCAGACATATCGCCGATGTGCTCCATCATGGAGGCGATGGCAATGGGGGCCATCACCAGAATGGCAGAGATGTCAAACTTGGCCACGCTGCCGCTGAAGTCCGTGATGAAGGGCTGCAGGCCCAGGATGGGGTTGGCACCGGTAAACAGGCCGGAACCCTCCAGTCCAGAGAAGTCCACCATGTCGGCGACCAGGGCCACAATGTACGCGCCCACCACGCCCAGGAGAATGGGGATGATCTTAATCATGCCCTTGCCCCAGATGTTGGCCACGATGATGATGGCCATGGCCACCAGGGCCAGCCACCAGCAGGTGGAGGCATTGGCCACGGCAGAGGGAGCCAGGTTCAGTC
>JAHHSB010000070.1 GCA_020025415.1 Oscillibacter sp.
GTGCGCTACGGTTTCCGTCTGCCCTGTGCCTTCGATAACCGGCCGCTGAAATTCGAGGAATTTGAGCAGCGGCTGAACCAGGTGATCTACGTTTCCGCCACCCCCGGCCCCTATGAACGGGGGCGGGCCGGCCAGGTGGTGGAGCAGGTCATCCGCCCCACGGGACTGCTGGATCCCCGGGTGGAGGTCCGCCCGGTGGAGGGGCAGATCGACGACCTGATCGGCGAGATCCGCAGCCGCACGGAGCGTAGCGAGCGGGTGCTGGTGACCACGTTGACCAAGAAGATGGCGGAGAATCTGACTGACTATTTCCGCAACGCCGGTATCCGGGTGCGGTATATGCACTCGGACGTGGAGACCATCGAGCGGATGGAGATTATCCGGGACCTGCGTCTGGGCGAGTTCGACGTGCTGGTGGGCATCAACCTGCTGCGGGAGGGCCTGGACCTGCCGGAGGTCTCTCTGGTGGCCGTGCTGGACGCGGACAAGGAGGGCTTTTTGCGCAGTGAGACCTCTCTCATTCAGACCATCGGCCGGGCGGCCCGGAATGCCGACGGCCTGGTCATCCTCTATGCCGATACCATTACGCCCTCCATGCGGGCGGCTATGGACGAGACGGCCCGCCGCCGGGAGATCCAGGACTGCTATAACCAGGAACACGGCATCGTGCCCAAGACGGTGGTCAAGAGCGTGCGGGAGGTGCTGGAGATCTCCAAGTCTGCCGATTCGGGCCATCGCCGAGGCAAGGGCCGCAAGCTGAGCGACCAGGAGCGGGAGGCGGAGATCGCCAAGCTGGAAAAGGAAATGAAGGAAGCCAGCAAAATGCTGGAATTCGAGTATGCTGCGATTTTGCGGGACCGGATCATCGAGCTGCGGGGGCAGAAATAAGAGGTTTCCGGAAGGGACGGCCTCCGATGACGCGGACTCGAAGCGCCGGGAGTCCGGCGTGCAAGCGCTCTGCCGGAGGCAGAGCCTTGAAATCGGCCGGATCCACTCCGGACGATTTGGGTGAAATGGAAAGGGATCCCCACGGCCGGGCCGTGGGGAAGGTATGCTGCGATTTTGCGGGACCGGATCATCGAGCTGCGGGGGCCTGCGCCAGCATCGTGCTGCCCCTGGCTGGCACCCTCTGCGTGCTGGCGGGTGTGTCCATTCTGCGCGAAGGAGCGAGGAGCGAATATGAAAGAGAAGGAAAGCAAGACCAATGTGATGCGGATCCTGGATCAGAAGAAGATTCCCTATACCGCCCGGTATTACGATACGGGCGAGGGGGCGGATGGAACCCGGGAGTACGGCGCCCATGTGTCTGCGGCGCTGGGCCAGGACCCGGCCCGGGGGTTTAAAACCCTGGTGGCCCGGGGAAGTTCCAAGGGGATCTATGTTTTTGAAGTGCCGGTGGCGGAGAGCCTGGACCTGAAAAAGGCGGCCCGGGCCGTGGGGGAGAAGTCCATTGGGCTCATCCCGGTGGCCCAGATCCAGGGGGTCACCGGCTATATCCGGGGCGGCTGCAGCCCCATCGGCATGAAAAAGCACTATCCCACCGTGTTCCATACCACGGTGGAAGACTATGACACCGTCTATGTCTCCGGCGGCAAGATCGGCGTACAGATCGAGCTGGCGCCCCAGGCGCTGGTGGCGCTGCTGGATGCCGCGGTGACGGACATCATCTGCGAGTGAAGCGCCGGGGCATCCGCCCCGGGAAGTGAAGACTAGCGTGAAAATAAAGAGGAAATCAAAGTATGCAGGATAAAATCGTTGTCAAAGGCGCCCGGGTGAACAACCTGAAAAATGTGGACGTGACCATCCCCCGGGACAAGCTGACGGTGCTCACGGGCCTGTCCGGCTCGGGCAAGTCCTCTCTGGCATTCGACACCATTTATGCCGAGGGCCAGCGCCGCTATGTGGAGAGCCTTTCATCCTATGCCCGGATGTTCCTGGGACAGATGGACAAGCCCGACGTGGACTCCATCGACGGATTGAGCCCCGCCATCTCCATCGACCAGAAGACCACCAGCAAGAACCCTCGCTCCACCGTGGGCACGGTGACGGAGATCTACGACTATCTCCGCCTGCTGTGGGCCCGGGTGGGTACACCCCACTGCCCCAAGTGCGGCAAGAGGATCCGCCAGCAGACCATCGACCAGATCATCGACCAGGTCCTCTCCCTGCCCGAGGGGACCCGAATCCAGGTGCTGGCTCCCATCATTCGGGGCAAGAAGGGTGAGCATGCCAAGGTCTTTGAAGACGCCCGCCGCTCCGGCTATGTCCGGGCCCGGGTAGACGGATCCCTCTATGAGCTGGACGAGGAGATCCATCTGGAGAAAAACAAGAAGCACACTATTGAGATTATCGTGGACCGGCTGATCGTCCGGCCGGATATCCGCCAGCGGCTGACCGACTCGGTAGAGATCGCCTCGGGCCTGAGCGGCGGGATCGTGCTGGTGAATCTGCTGCGGGAGGAGCGGGACCTGCTCTTCTCCCAGAACTACGCCTGTGAGGACTGCGGCATCTCGATCGAGGAGTTGGAACCCCGGCTGTTTTCCTTCAACAATCCCTTGGGTGCCTGCCCCACCTGTACGGGCCTGGGCAGCCAGCTGAAGGTGGTGCCGGAGCTGATCGTGCCCGACCCGGGGAAATCCATTCTGGAGGGGGCCATCCAGGCCTCCGGCTGGAACTCTATCCGCTCCGACGGCATTGCCCGGATGTATTTTGAGGCGTTGTCCCAGAAGTATCATTTCTCCCTCTCCACCCCCTGGAAGGAGCTCTCCGACGCCGCCCGGGATGTGATCCTGTACGGCACCAAGGGGGAGAAGCTGGAGCTGCACTACGACCAGCCCCGGGGCAAGGGCGTGCTCTATCAGGCCTTTGAGGGGGTGTGCAACAACATCGAGCGCCGCTATCTGGAGACCCAGAGCGACTCGATGAAGCGGGAGCTGGAGGAGACCATGTCCCAGTGTCCCTGCCCCGACTGCGGCGGCCGCCGCCTGCGTAAGGAGGCCTTGGCGGTTACCGTGGGCGATATGGATATCTACTCCTTCACCGCCCTTTCCGTGAAGGAGGAGCTGGCTTTCGTCAATCGCCTGGAGCTGACGGACCAGCAGAAGCTTATCGCCGACCGGATCCTCAAGGAGATCCGCAGCCGCCTGGGATTCCTGGAATCCGTGGGTCTGAGCTATCTGACGCTCTCCCGCAGTGCCGGGACCCTCTCCGGCGGTGAGAGCCAGCGTATCCGTCTGGCTACCCAGATCGGCTCTTCTTTGATGGGTGTACTCTATATTCTGGACGAGCCCTCCATTGGCCTTCACCAGCGGGACAACGACAAGCTGCTGGATACCCTCAAGCATCTGCGGGACCTGGGCAATACGCTGCTGGTGGTGGAGCATGACGAGGACACCATGCGCGCGGCGGACTATCTGATCGACGTGGGGCCCGGCGCGGGCGTCCACGGAGGCGAGATCGTGGCTGCCGGCACGCCGGAGGAGGTCATGGCCAATCCCAACTCCCTGACGGGCCAGTACCTGTCCGGCAAGCGGAAGATCGAGGTCCCGGCCCAGCGCCGCCCCGGCAGCGGGGAGTTTTTGCGGGTCATGGGCGCGGCGGAAAATAACCTCAAGCACATCGACGTGGACATTCCCCTGGGGACCTTCACCGTGGTCACCGGAGTCTCCGGCAGCGGCAAGTCCTCTCTGGTCAACGAGGTGATTTTCAAGCGCCTGGGGGCCGAGCTCAACCGGGTGAAGGTCCGGCCCGGCAAGTGCGACCGGATCGAGGGCCTGGAGTTTCTGGACAAGGTGGTGGACATTGACCAGAGTCCCATCGGCCGGACGCCCCGCTCCAACCCCGCCACCTATACGGGGGTGTTCAACGACATCCGGGATCTGTTCTCTGCCACGCAGGAGGCCAAGAGCCGGGGCTATGGCCCTGGCCGCTTCAGCTTCAATGTCCGGGGCGGCCGCTGCGAGGCCTGCGCCGGCGACGGTCTCATCAAGATCGAGATGCACTTCCTGCCGGACATCTTCGTCCCCTGCGAGGTCTGCAAGGGCAAGCGCTATAACCGGGAGACCCTGGAGGTGCGCTATAAGGGCAAGAACATTGCCGAGGTGCTGGAGATGACCGCCGAGCAGGCGGTGGAGTTCTTTGCCAGCATCCCCAGAATTGCCGGCCGGCTCCAGACCCTGTGTGACGTGGGATTGGGCTATGTGAAGCTGGGCCAGTCCTCCACGGAGCTATCCGGCGGTGAGGCCCAGCGGGTAAAGCTGGCCACGGAGCTCAGTAAGCGGGCCACCGGCCGGACCATCTATATCCTGGACGAGCCCACCACCGGCCTCCACTCCGAGGATGTGAAAAAGCTGCTGGCGGTTTTGCAGCGTCTGGTGGACACAGGCAACACCGTGCTGGTGATTGAGCATAATCTGGACGTGATCAAATGTGCCGATTGGCTGATTGACCTAGGCCCTGAGGGCGGCGATGGCGGCGGCACCATCGTCTGCACCGGCACGCCTGAGCGGGTGGCCGGTTGTGAGAGCAGCTACACCGGACAGTATCTTAAAAAAGTGCTGGAGCGGTAAGATGTATACGGTCTACCTGCTCCGCTGCACGGACGATACCCTCTATACCGGTATTACCACCGACCTGGCCCGTCGCCTGGCGGAGCACGCTGGGCAGGGAGGCCGGGGCGCTAAGTATACTCGGGCCCATCCGCCCCTCCGGCTGGAGGGGGCCTGGCAGGCGGCTGACCGGGCCCAGGCCTCCCGCTTGGAGCATCGAATCAAGGCCATGCCCCGGGCCAGGAAGGAGCGGCTGGCGGCGGGGGCGGAGGAGCCCTGGCCGGAGCTGGAGGGCTGCCCCCGGCTCCGGATGCTGCCGGGGCTTGCCCTGCCGGGACGTTGAGCATGGGGCAACGAAAGATCAAAAAGAGGACCTTCGCCAAAAGCGAAGGCCCTCTTTTTGATCATGTTCAGGCGCAGCGGCACCTGAAGGTTACACCATGATGTTGCCGGCAGCGCCGCGTGCCTGCACAGGACAACGATGACTTTGATGAAAGCCGCAAAGCCAGGCATGAAGGTCCGGCAGAAGACGGGATAACAGATCCCCGGGCCTCCCGAATGGAGCCGCCATCCATCCCGGCGTAGACCCGATCCGTCCAGCTCCCAATGATTTTTGCCATAAAACTCTCTCATCCCTAAATTGCCATTCACCCAACGTCGCCTGCTGGGAAATATACCATAGAATACAAAATTGACAAGCACTGCATGTCAATGGAGAGTGGAGGACTCAGCGTGTTCATCAATAAAACGCCGGCGGGGCGCAACAATCTCAGCGGGCAGCGGATCGCCGTGCTGCGCAAGGAGCGGGGGCTGTCCCGGCGGGCGTTGGCAGAGCAGATGCAGCTGCTGGGGATCGAGGCGGGGCTGCGGTTCGTCACGAATATTGAACTGCGGGGCTTTGCCCGATGCTTTTCCGTCTCGGCGGATTTTCTGCTGACGCCGCAGGAAACGCTGTAACGGCGGGGTGGTTGTTTTTTCCGCCGTTTCGTGGTACTGTGGAAGTGCCCCGCTGAAGGGTTCTCCGGGTGCGGGCCATCATATTGCTTAACAAAAGAAAGTTGAGGATCACCTATGTCTGAAATCAAAAAAGTTGCCATGATCACCGTGTGCGGGCGGCCCAACGTGGGCAAGTCCAGCCTGACGAACACTCTGGTAGGGGAGAAGGTCGCCATCGTCTCCAACAAGGCGCAAACCACCCGGAACCGGATCTATGGTGTGGTGAATCGGGATGAAACTCAGTATATCCTGCTGGATACCCCCGGTCTGCACAAGCCTCGCTCTGCCCTGGGGGACTATATGGTCAAAGTGGTCACCTCCAGCCTGTCCGATGTGGACTGCGCGCTGCTGCTGGTGGAGCCCATCGCCCATGTGGGTGCGCCGGAGAATGCTCTGATCCAGCGGATCCGGGAGGAGAAAATCCCCTGCATTTTGTGTATCAACAAGATTGACACTGTGGAGCCGGCGGAGCTGCTGCCGGTGATCGCGGCGTACAACGAGGTTTGGGACGGCTTTGACGCGATCATTCCCATCTCCGCCCATACCGGCAGCGGCCTGGACGATCTGATGGGGGAGCTGAGCAAGTTCGCCCAGGAGGGGCACCAGCTCTTCCCTGACGGGCAGACCTCCGACCAGCCGGAGCGCCAGGTGATGGGCGAGCTGCTGCGGGAGAAACTGCTGCTGTGCCTGGATAAGGAGATTCCCCATGGTACCGCCGTGGAGATCACCAAGTTCTCCGAGCGGGACTCCGGCGTCATCGACGTGGACGCCACCATCTACTGCGAGAAGGCCAGCCACAAGGGCATCATCATCGGCAAGCAGGGGGCCATGCTCAAAAAGATCAGCTCCCAGGCCCGCCAGGATATGGAAAAGTTTATGGGCACCAAGGTCTATCTGGAGACTTGGGTGAAAGTCAAGGAAAACTGGCGGGACAATGTAAATGCGGTGCGGAACTTCGGTTACCGGGACGAATAAGACTTTAGATGGCAGACGGTGCCATCCCCGCCGGTTTTCCGGCCTCCTCCAGCGGCTTGGCGGGCGTCAAGGGCCCGGGAAGCGGGACCTTGGGCTGGGCGGAATTTACTTCCGCCCAGCGGAGTGAAAAAAGACATCCGGCACATCAAAGATCAGCGTGGTAACAGACTTTCCCAGACATAGTTTTCGAC
>JAHHSB010000071.1 GCA_020025415.1 Oscillibacter sp.
GTATAGCTTCCCGCCGTCCGGGGATACTGAAATTTGAGGTGATGGCCAATGAAATCCAACGAACACGGTCCCCAGGAGCGGGCGGAGCTGCGCTTGGACCCGGAAAAGCGGCTGTGCCCTCTATTCAATGCCCTGAGCCTGGCGCCGCCGGAGCTGCTCTATAACGGCGGGCCGGAGAATCGGGACGACTCCATGGGCTTCCGGGTGCAGGACAACTGCTGCGAAGAGCATCAGATGTGATTTTGCGGGGCGGCGCGCCATGCGCCGCCTCCTGTCCTGTCTAGGACTCGGTACATATCCGCCAAAGCCTGCCTCTTTTGGCGGCAGGTTCTATTTGTCAAAGCAGCCGGGCTGTGCTACACTGGGAAAAAACAACGCCCGGAAAACGGCATGCTGCTCCGGACGAAAAGCGGAAGGGACGATCAAAAGATGAAACGCTGCTTTATTTTTGCCGCCGGCAGCTGTTACGGCCTGCGGGAGCGCCCTCAGGCGGGGGACGTGGTCATCGCTGCGGACGGGGGCTATCGCATCTGTCTGGACGAGGGGATCCGTCCGGATCTGGTGCTGGGGGATTTTGACTCCATGGATGAGCCCCGGGACTTTCCCAACGTGCTGCGGGTCCCCGTGGAAAAGGACGATACCGACGCCATGCTGGCCGCCCGGAAGGGGCTGGAGCAGGGCTGCGGGGAATTCCATCTCTACGGCGGCACCGGCGGGCTGCGGCTGGATCACACCCTGGCCAACTTCCAGCTTCTGATGTTCCTGCGCCGCCACGGGGCCAGGGGCTATCTCTACGACCGGGATTTTGTCTTTACCGCCGTGGAAAACGAGTCCATCACCGTTCCCAAGACCAAGGAGCGGGGGCTGTTGTCTGTCTTTGCCGTGGATGGCCCGGCGGAGGGCGTGTGGGAGCAGGGGGTGCAGTACACTCTCTCTGATGCCCACTTGGCCGCGGACGTGCCCATGGGCGTGAGCAACTGCATCCTGGATGCCCAGGCCACCATTCGGGTGGATCGGGGCATGCTCATCGTGGGCTGGGAACTGCCGCCTGCAGACGCTATCCTGCAAAAAGGATAACCCCTTGCGGAAACATGGATTGCGCCCATGGGGGACACTATTGTATAATGAGAATAAGCTAAGAGGGCGACCTATTTTCCGGCCATGTCCGGCCGGGGGGAGGGAGGAGGAGCTATGGCGGTATTTACAGTAAACGGGGAGCAGGTTTCCGTGGATAAGGACTGCAAGCTGCTGCGCTTTCTGCGGGATGAGCTGCGCCTGACTTCGGTGAAGGACGGCTGCAGCGAAGGGGCCTGCGGTACCTGCACGGTGCTGGTGGACGGCAAGCCCGTCCGGGCCTGTGTGCTGCGCACGGAAAAGCTGGAAGGAAAGTCTGTTTTGACGGTGGAAGGGCTCAGTCCCCTGGAGCAGGAGATCTACGCTTATGCCTTTGCCCAGGCGGGGGCGGTGCAGTGCGGCTTCTGCACGCCGGGCATGGTGCTGTGCGCCAAGGCCCTGCTGGACCAGACACCCCATCCTACCCGGGAGCAGGCGGCCTTTGCCATCCGCAACAACATCTGCCGCTGCACCGGCTATGTGAAGATCATCGACGCCATTCTGCTGGCCGGTGAGCTGCTGGAAAAGGGGGAAGTCCCCGCCCGGCCTGCCGGCGGCTGGAAGGTGGGGGACCGGGTGCCCCGGGTGGACGCCCGGGAGAAGGTCCTGGGCACCGGCATTTATACCGACGACGTGTATCTGGACGGGATGCTCCATGTGGGGGCTGTCCGCAGCGCCTATCCCCGGGCCCGGGTGCTGGCCATCCATACTGGGGAGGCCCGGGCCCTGCCCGGCGTGGTCGGGGTGTTCACCGCCGACGATATCCCCGGTAAAAACAAGGTGGGCCACCTGGTCAAGGACTGGGATACCCTCATTGCCGTGGGGGACGTGACCCGCTATCTGGGCGACGCCATCTGCCTGGTGGCGGCGGAGAGCCCGGAGATCCTGGAGAAGGCCAAGACCCTGGTGCGCATCGACTACGAGCCGCTGACCCCGGTTCACAATCCAGCGGAGTCCATGGCGCCGGATGCGCCGCGGCTCCATGAAAACGGCAACCTGCTGGCTCACAAGCATATCCGGCGGGGGGACCCCCAGGGGGCCATCGCCCGGTCCAAGCACGTGCTGCGGGAACATTTTTCCACCCCCTGGACAGAGCATGCCTTCCTGGAGCCGGAGTGTGCCGTGGCCTATCCCGACGGGGACGGAGTAATGATCCTCTCCTCCGATCAAAGCGCTTATGACACCCAGCACGAGACCATGGGCATGCTGGATCTGCTCCCGGAGCAGGTGAAGGTGAAAAATATGCTGGTGGGCGGCGGCTTCGGCGGCAAGGAGGACGTGACGGTCCAGCACCTGGCCGCCCTGGTGGCCCGGGTCACCGGTCGGCCCTGCAAGATGAAGCTCAGCCGGGCCGAGAGCCTGCTGGTCCACCCCAAGCGCCACCCCATGGAGATGGACTTCACCCTGGGCTGTGACGAAAACGGAATCATCCAGGGCGTCACGGCGGAAGTGGTGGCTGATACCGGGGCCTACGCCTCTTTGGGCGGCCCCGTGCTGGAGCGGGCCTGTACCCACGCCGCCGGTCCCTATAACTATCAGAATTTTGAGATCAACGGCTATGCCTGGTATACCAATAATCCCCCGGCGGGCGCCTTCCGGGGCTTCGGCGTGACCCAGACCTGCTTCGCTATGGAGTGCATGCTTAACCGCATGGCGGAGATCGTAGGCATCAGCCCTTGGGAGATCCGTTGGCGCAACGCCATCCGCCCCGGGCAGGAGCTGCCCAACGGCCAGATCGCCGACGCCTCTACCGGACTGGCGGAGACGCTGCTGGCGGTGAAGGAGGTCTATGAGTCCTCGCCCCGGGCGGGCATCGCCTGCGCCATGAAAAACGCCGGACTGGGCGTGGGCCTGCCGGATACCGGCCGGGCCCGGCTGCTGGTGGAGGAGGGGAAGATCCATATCCTATCCGGCGCCTCCTGCATCGGCCAGGGTCTAGGCACCGTCCTGACCCAGATCGTCTGCGACGTCACCGGCCTGCCGCCGGAGCAGGTGGTCTACCGCCGGCCCAACACCTACCTGGCCCCGGATTCCGGCACTACCTCTGCCTCCCGCCAGACCCTTTTCACCGGTGAGGCCTGCCGCCGGGCGGCGGAAAAAGTAAAAGAAGCCATGAAGGAAAAACCCTTGACAGAGCTGGAAGGGCAAGACTTCTACGGAGAATATCTGGGCAAGACCGACCCTCTGGGGTCGGATCTACCCAACCCGGTGAGCCATGTGGCTTACGGTTATGCCACCCATGTGTGCCTGCTGGATGAAGAAGGCCGGGTGGAGAAGGTGGTGGCCGCCCATGAGGTGGGTAAGGCCATAAACCCCCTGTCCCTGGAGGGGCAGATTGAGGGCGGCGTGGTCATGTCCCTGGGCTACGCGCTGACGGAGCGCTATCCCCTGGAGGAGTGCTGCCCCACCGCTAAATTTGGAACCCTGGGCCTGTTCCGGGCGGACAAGACGCCCCCGGTGGAGCCCATCATCGTGGAAAAGGCCGGCGTGGACGTGGCCTGCGGTGCCATCGGCGTGGGGGAGATTGCCTCCATTCCCACCGCTCCCGCGGTGGAGGAGGCCTACTACCGCTACGACGGTAAGCGGCGCAATACCCTGCCGCTGGCGGACACGCGGTACAGCCGGAAGTAAAAGAAAAAGCGCTGGAGGTCTTCAACCCTCCAGCGCACGTAGCCGCTCCAGTGCGGCGGGACTGTCTGCATCCAGCAGCTCTTCCACCGGGACTTCCAGCAGTTCCAGCGCCTCCGGGTGGGCCCGGATGACGCTGCTGCCCCCCTGGTCCCCGGTGAGAGCCAGAAGCTCCGGGTAAAACCGGGCGGGGAACAGGCAGGGATTGCCCCGGAGCCCGTCATTGGAGAGGGCGGCGATGTGTTCAGGCCGCTGCCGCCACAATGCGGCCAGTGCTTCCACACTCTCCCGGCGCAGCAGCGGCTGATCCGCCACCTGGAACAAGATCCCGCCGCAGCCGGAGAGCTCCCTCAGCCCGATGGCCACGGAGCTGCTCAGACCCCGCTCTGGCTCTGGATTGATAGAAGCTGCAAAGGAAAACTCCTTTGCAAGCTCAACGATTTCAGGGTATTGGGTCACCACGACCACCCGCTGGCACTGGGCCGCAGGAACGGCCTCCAGCGCCCGGCGGATCAGGCTGCGGCCCCCCAGGGGCTCAAGCAGCTTGTTGGCGCCGAAGCGGCGGGCAGAGCCGGCGGCCAGTACCACGCAGCCTAGGGAGAGGGGAGCGTGATCGACAGAAATGGACATCAAAATCACCCTTTCTTGTACATTTAGTATACGGTTCCCTGACGGATACGGTCAAGGAGTTTTGAAAAAGGAGGCTGAACCAGATGAGCAAAAACGTCGGACAGAGCAAAATCCGTGTGGATGCCTACGACAAGGCCACCGGCCGGGCCAAGTACACGGATGACCTCTGTGACCGCAGCGCGCTGATTGCAAAGATCTGCCACGCGGAGATCGCCCACGGCTTTGTCAAGTCCATCGACACCTCGGAAGCCGAGCAGATCCCCGGCGTGGTGAAAGTCATCACCTGCTTTGAGGTGCCGGAGTACCGCTTTCCCACGGCGGGCCACCCCTGGTCCACGGATCCGGCCCACCAGGACGTGGCGGACCGGCTGCTGCTGGAAAAGCACATCCGCTATTTCGGCGAGGATATCGCCGTGGTGATCGCGGAGGACGAGGTGGCAGCCAGTCAGGGCGTCCGGGCTCTGAAGGTGGAGTATGAGGAGCTGCCCTTTGTCCTGGACGCCCAGGAGGCCATGGAGGAGGGTGCGCCGGAGCTTCATGAGGAGTATCCCCGAAATGTGCTCAACCATACCAGCATCCGCCAGGGGGATTATGAGGCCGCCATCGCCGAGCCGGGCCTGATCAAGGTGGAGGGCTGGTACGATACCCCCACCGTGCAGCACTGCCACATCGAAAACCACATCTGCTGCGCCTATGAAGAGGCAGGGCGGATCGTGGTGGTCAGCTCCACCCAGATCCCCCACATTATCCGCCGGGTGGTGGGCCAGGCCTTAGGACTGCCCTGGGGCAAGGTGCGCATCATCAAGCCTTACATCGGCGGCGGCTTCGGCAACAAGCAGGATGCATTGTACGAGCCGCTGTGCGCTTATCTGACCACTCAGCTGGGCGGCCGTCTGGTGAAGATCGACTGCGCCCGGGAGGAGACCTTCGTCAATAACCGGGTGCGCCACGCCATCCGCAGCCATATCATCAGCTGGGTCCGGCCCGACGGAACCTTCGCCGCCCGGAAGCTGGAGGCCTGGTCCAACCAGGGAGCTTACGCCTCCCACGGTCACGGCATCGTGGCCAAAGGCATGGGCGCGTTCCCTCAGCTCTATCCCTGCCCGGCGGTGGAGTGCGACAGCTGGACGGTGTTCACCAACCGTCCGACGGCGGGCGCCATGCGGGGCTACGGCATCCCCCAGGCCATGTTCGCCAACGAATCCCACATCGACGATGTGTGCCGGGCCATCGGTATGGACCCGGTAGAGTTCCGCCGGAAGAACCTGATGCCCGTGGGCTATGTGGACGGCTTTTCCAAAAACGAGCTGTACTCCGACACCTTTAACCAGTGCCTAGACAAGGGAATGGAGCTGATGGATTTCCGGCGCAAGTACGAGGAATATCAGCACCAGACCGGCCCCATCCGCCGGGGCGTGGGCCTGGCGGTATTCTGGTACAATACTGCCGTGTGGCCCATCTCTCTGGAGAGCTCCTCCTGCCGCATGGTGGTCAACCAGGATGGCTCCCTCCAGTTCCAGACCGGCGAGACGGAGATCGGCCAGGGCTGCGACACCGCTTATTCCCAGATGGTGGCCGACGCGGTGGGCGTGCCCTTTGAGGCCGTCCACGTGGTCTCATCTCAGGATACCGACGTCACACCCTACGGCACCGGCGCCTATGCTTCTCGCCAGACCTATATCGGCGGCTTCTCCATCATGCAGACTGCCCGGGCCCTGCGGGAGCGGATCTTGGAGATCGCCCACAACCAGACCCGGATGCCGGTGAGCAACTTGGACCTGGTGGACGGGCAGATCATCCGCAAGACTGACGGCCGGGTGCTCAAGTCCCTGGGCGATCTGGCCACTGAGGCGCTCTACTCCCTGGAAGACAGCCAGCACATCACCGCCGAGACCACGGCCCAGATCAAGTCCAACGCCTATTCCTTTGGCTGCTCGCTGGCAGAGGTGGAAGTGGATATCCCCATGTGCAAGGCCAAGCTGATCCGGATGATCAACGTCCACGACTGCGGCAAATTGATCAATCCCGCCCTGGCGGAGGCCCAGGTCCACGGCGGCATGTCCATGGCCATCGGCTACGGACTGTCCGAGGAGCTGAAATTCGATCCCAAGACCGGCCGGGCCCTGAACAACAACCTGCTGGACTATAAGCTCTCCACCTTTATGGATCACCCTCGGCTGGAGGGGTTGTTCGTGGAGAATGCCGAGCCCACTTCTCCCTACGGCACCAAGGCCCTGGGTGAGCCGCCGGCC
>JAHHSB010000072.1 GCA_020025415.1 Oscillibacter sp.
GGGGAGTAGTTGTGATAGATGAAGCAATCCTCCCGCCGCAGCCCCGCCGTCTCAGGCGTCAGGCTGTTCAAATAGGCGATGGGATCCCCCACACCCAGGGCTGTGAAGTCCGGCACGGCGTTGAGGCACAGGGATCCCCGGGCCAGAACATAGGAGAAGTACAGAAAGTCGTTGGCGTAGACCCGGAGTCCCTCCTCCTTGAACCGGCGGGAAACCACACCGGATCCGGCAAACAGGTCCATGATGGAGCTCACGCCCGGGGCATTATCCTGCAGGACGGCCATGATCCGGTCCAGCAGCAGCGTTTTTCCTCCGATGTATCGCATACTTCTCCAAGCCTCGCAATCCCGCCGCTCCCGGTCCCTACCGAAAGCGACACAGTTTCAGTTTATTATACGAAATCGCCGAAAAATATGCAACTCTCCCCCTGCGCAAAATCCCGTTTTCACACAGGAAAAAACCGGAGGCAGGCCTTCCGCCCATCCCCGGTTTTCTCGCCGGCACGCCGCGCTTTGTTGCTCTGCCGCCAGATCCGCCGGGCGAATGTACCGGCTGGCAAAGGCGGTGTTCCCGTCCTTCCCATCGGGGACAGGAAAACTTTTTCTGTTGTCCGGTATGTTTTCTGGCAAAACTATGGTATAGTAAGGGTGCTTTTTTCTTTCCCCCGCCGGGGGATGATACCGCTGAACAGGAAGTGAGCTTTCATGAAGACCGGACTGGTTTTAGAGGGGGGCGCGCTGCGGACGATTTTTTCCTCCGGCGCCACCGATGCATTTTTGGACGCCGGGCTGTTCCCGGATTATGTGGTAGGCGTCTCAGCCGGCATCGCCTACGGCGTGAGCTATCTGTCCCGGCAGCGCTGCCGCAATCTGCAGATTCTCACCCACTATGCCAACGACAAGCGCTACATGGGGATGCGCAATCTGCTCAATCCCCACAACCGGGCCTATTTCGGCCTGACCTTTTCCTATGAGGAGATCCCTAACCGGCTGATCCCCTTTGACTACCGCACCTTTGCCGCCTACCCCGGCGAGGTGGAGGCAGTGGTAACCAACCTGAATACCGGCGAGGCGGACTATCTGCCCGTCCCCCGGCAAGACGCCCATTTTCTGGTGCTTCAGGCCACCTGCGCCCTGCCGCTGCTGTTTCCTGTGTTCCACATCAACGGCCAGCCCTATCTGGATGGCGGCTGCGCCGACGCCATCCCCTGGGAGCGGGCCCTGGCCCAGGGCTGCGACCGGGTGGTGGTCATCCTCACCCGGGAGCGGGACTATGTCCGCCATGAGGAAAAGTCCCTGCCCCTGATCGAGCGCCGTTACCGGGCCTATCCCCGCTTTGTGGACACTATGCGCCGCAGGGTAGAACGCTACAACGAAAACCGCCAGCGGCTCTTTGCGCTGGAGCGGGAGGGCCGGGTGCTGATCGTGGCCCCCCGGAACACCCAAGGCTTCTCCCGCACAGAGCGGGATGTGGACAAGATCCGGGCCCTGTGGCAGGACGGCTATACCCAGGGCTGGGCCATCCGCGATACCCTGCGGGATTTTTGGGCAAAATGAACCCACGCCGCCCTGCCGCCGAAGATTTAGCATAGATTTAACAGAGAGTTTACTCTCCCCCTCTTCTCTCTTTCGCCTGTTTTCCCTATAATTAACATAAGGTTAACATTTTTTGAATAAAACTGTCCGCCGGCCGGAAGGTCGGCGGGTACAGGCAAGGAGTCGTTGTATGGATATTTTCTCCCTGTTTTCCCTGTGCGGCGGTCTGGCCTTTTTCCTGTTCGGCATGAATGTCATGTCCAAGAGCCTGGAAAAAATGGCCGGCGGCAAACTGGAACGCCTGCTCAAGCGCATGACCTCCAACCGGTTCAAGGCCCTGCTGCTGGGCACGGGCATCACCGTGGCCATCCAGTCCTCCTCGGCGGTGACGGTCATGCTGGTAGGCCTGGTCAATTCCGGCGTGATGGAGCTGGGTCAGACCATCGGTGTGATCATGGGCTCCAACATCGGTACCACTACCACCGCGTGGATCCTGTCCCTGACGGGCATTAAAAGCGACAATGTCTTCCTCAACCTGCTCAAGCCGAAGAACTTCTCTCCCCTGCTGGCCCTGATCGGCATCATTCTGATCATGGCCTCCAAAAAGCAGAAGCGCCGGGACATCGGCCGGATCCTTATGGGCTTCGCCATTTTGATGTACGGCATGGACATCATGTCCACTGCGGTAGAGCCCCTGTCGGAGGTTCCCGCTTTCATCAACGCCTTCACCGCCTTTTCCAACCCCCTGCTGGGCGTGCTGGTGGGTCTCAGCTTCACCGCCGTGATCCAGTCCTCCTCCGCCTCGGTGGGTATCCTGCAGGCCCTGGCCCTTACCGGTGCCGTGTCCTACGGCGCGGCCATCCCCATCATCATGGGCCAGAACATCGGCACCTGCGTCACCGCCCTGATCAGCTCCATCGGCGTCAACCGCAGCGCCAAGCGGGTGGCCGTGGTGCATATCTCCTTTAATATTATTGGTACTGTGGTGTGCATGATCCTTTTCTACGGTGCCAACGCCATCTTCCAGTTCCCCTTCCTGGACACGCCCATCGGTGTGGCGGGCATCGCCCTCTGCCACAGCGTGTTCAACCTGTTCACCACGGCGCTGCTGCTGCCCTTCGCCCCCCGGCTGGAGAAGCTGGCCTGCACGCTGGTGAAGTCCGACAGCAAGACCGCCTCTTTCGCTTTCCTGGATCCCCGCCTGATGCGCACCCCCAGCGTGGCCATCAGCGAGTGCAGCACCATGACCCGCAAGATGGCCGCCCTGGCCCACGAAAGCCTGTGCCTGTCCATTGAGCAGCTCTCCGGGTACAGCGAAAAGCGGGAGGAGACCCTGCTGCAAAATGAGGACAAGCTGGACCTTTACGAGGACAAGCTGGGCAACTACCTGGTGGAGATTTCCCGGCACAACATCTCCTCTTCCGACAGTCGGGAGGCTGCCAAGCTGCTCCACTCCATCGGTGACTTTGAGCGCATCGGCGACCACGCCCTGAATATCCAGGAGTCCGCCCGGGAGCTGTCCGACAAGGAGCTGCATTTTTCCGACGCGGGCCAGGCAGAGATCTCCGTGCTGCTCCAGGCCCTGGATGAGATCCTGGACAAGGCCTTTACCTCCTTTGAGAAAAATAATGAGTCCATGGCCATGGAAGTGGAGCCTCTGGAAGAGACCATCGACCGCCTGATCGAGGAGATGCGCCTGCGCCACATCGAGCGGCTGCAGAATGGTAAGTGCACCATTCAGATGGGCTTCATTCTCAACGATCTGCTGACCAACATCGAACGGGTCTCCGACCACTGCTCCAACATTGCCGTGTGCGTGATCGAGGCCGAGCATTCCCAGCTGGATCCCCACGCCTATCTCCACGACGTCAAGGAGGACGACAGCTTCAGCTCCAATCTGCGCTCGGATCTGCGCAAGTATTATCTGCCCCGGAGCTGAGCCTGCCTAGGCGAACATTTCTTCGTATAAAAAACCGACCCGGAAGCGACTTTTCCTTGAAAGTGCTGCTTCCGGGTCGGTTTTTTTAATATTTATGCACTGAGAGGTGGAAAAAGCATTGACAAGCTTTCCCCATCGTGATAAGGTAGTGCATGTTCTGAGCGGCAGAAATAACCAAGCCGGACCCAGAACTCCAATTACATAAAAAAGGAAGATTGATCATGAAGAGGTTTTTTGCGTGCCTTCTGGCGCTTATGATGACTTTGTCCCTGGTGGCCTGCGGCTCCAGCAACGACGGTGACTCCGGCAGCCAGAACAGCAGCGAGGAGACCGGCTTTACCACCGCGGAAGATGGCAAGCTGATCATGTCCACCAACGCCGCCTTCCCTCCCTACGAGATGACTGACGACAACGGCAACGTCATCGGCATTGACGCCGACATCGCCGCCGCCATCGCCGAGAAGCTGGGGCTGGAACTGCAGATCGAAAACATGGGCTTTGACGCCGCGCTGCTGGCAGTGCAGGAGGGCAAGTCCGACATGGTCATGGCCGGCGTGTCCGTGACTAAGGACCGTCTGGCCGTCATGGACTTCACCGACAGCTACGCCACCGGCGTGCAGGTTGTTATCGTAAAGGAAGGCTCCGATGTGACCTTGGACAACCTGGATGAGAAGATGATCGGCACCCAGCGCGCCACCACCGGTTATATCTATGCCTCCGACACTCCCGAGAACGGCGGCTATGGCGAGGATCATGTCATCGCCTATGATGACGGCGCCATCGCTATCCAGGCCCTGCTGAACGGTCAGGTGGACTGCGTCATCATCGACAACAGCCCCGCTCAGGAGTATGTCCATGCCAATCCCGGCCTGACTATCCTGGAGACCCCCTGGGTGGAAGAGGATTACGCCATCGGCCTGAATAAGGGGAACACCGCCTTCAACGAGGCTGTGAACACCGCCCTCAACGAGCTGATCGCGAACGGCACCGTGCAGTCCATCATCGACAGTTACATCACTGCCGAGTAAATTCTATCCGCAAAAAAGGGTGGCCTGAGCCGCCCTTTTTTCCCATGTATCCAAACAAGAGAAATCATACAAGAAAGAGAGAGGTGATTGCCTGTGGATCTGGCCCTTTATTATGAGCAGTGGAAAAATCTGATGATCTCCGGGAAGGACATCGCCTGGTGGAAGGAGTTCTTTGTCAAGTTCTATCAGGCGTTTTTGGAAAATGACCGTTGGCTCCAGTATCTCGACGGCGTAGGCACCACCCTGATCACCACCGCCCTGGCCCTGGCCATCGGTGTGATTCTAGGCGTGCTGGTGGCCATGATCCGCACCGCCCACGACCAGCAGCGCCCCGGTATGCACAACCCCTTCCTGGGGCTGTTCAATCTGGTGGCGAAGGTCTATGTCACCGTCATCCGGGGCACCCCCATGATGGTACAGCTGCTGATTATGGGCCTAGTCATCTTCAAGTCCAGCCGGGACTTTACCTCCGTGGGCGCTCTGACCCTGGGCATCAACTCCGGCGCCTATGTGGCGGAGATCATACGAGGCGGCTTGATGAACCTGGATCCCGGCCAGTCCGAGGCCGGTCGTTCCCTGGGCCTGAACTATCTGGACACCATGCGCTTTATCGTCATTCCCCAGGCCTTCAAGGCCATTTTGCCGGCGCTGGGCAATGAGTTCATCATCCTGCTGAAGGATACCTCCCTCATCACCGTCATCGGCGGCAAGGAGCTGCTTTACGCCGCCCAGGGCGTCTATGGCCGCACTTATGAGTCCATGTTCCCCCTGGTGGGCATCGCCTGCATTTACTTAGTCCTGGTTATGATCTTCAGCTGCCTCCAGGGCAAGCTGGAAAGGAGGCTGCGTCAAAGTGATCGACGTTAAACACCTGAGCAAATCCTTCGGCAAGCATCTGGTGCTGGACGATATCTCCGAGCATATCGCCCCGGGGGAAAAAGTGGTCATCATTGGGCCCTCCGGCTCCGGCAAGTCCACCTTTCTGCGCTGCCTGAACCTGTTGGAGATTCCCACCGCCGGCACCATCACCTTCGACGGGGCGGAAGTCACCGATCCCAAGGCGGACATCGACAAGATCCGCCAGCAGATGGGCATGGTGTTCCAGCACTTCAACCTCTTCCCCAACATGACCATCCGGAAAAACATCACTCTGGCCCCGGTGCGCTCCAAGCTGATGAGCCAGGCCGAAGCGGATGACACCGCCAGCGCCCTTTTGAAGCGGGTGGGACTGGAGGACAAGGCCGACGCCTATCCCAACCAGCTCTCCGGCGGTCAGAAGCAGCGCATCGCCATTGTCCGGGCCCTGGCCATGAGGCCCAAGGTCATGCTCTTTGACGAGCCCACCTCCGCCCTGGATCCGGAAATGGTGGGCGAGGTGCTGGACGTGATGAAGCAGCTGGCTGACGAGGGCATGACCATGGTGGTGGTCACCCACGAGATGGGCTTTGCCCGGGAGGTGGGCAGCCGGGTGCTGTTCATGGCCGACGGCCACATCATGGAGCAGAACACACCCCAGGAGTTCTTTGCCAACCCCCAGTGCGAGCGGCTGCGGGCCTTCCTGGACAAGGTGCTGTAATGTTTTTTCCCCGGCTGCGGAGGGATTTCCCTCTGCAGCCGTTTTTTATGCAAAAAACAGGGGACCGGCTGCAGGCCGGTCCCCTGTATATTTTGTTTGCCGTATTCAGCTCTTTCCCTGGATCTGGGCGCCGCACTTGGGACAGGTGATGATGATCTTCCCCTTCCCCACCGGCACCCGGCAGATGGTCCCGCAGCTTTTACAGGTGAAGTACTCATGATCCTTGTCCGCATGGCGGGCCCGGGCGGAAGCCCGGCGGCTGCGCAGTCCACCCCAGAAGGTAAGCCATTTCTGGTTTTCCGCCCGTCGCTTAGCCAGGTTTTTGGAAAACATCCGGAACAGCAGCCACAACCACAGCGCTGTGCCCGCGTAATACAGCACATTCCCGGCCGCGGCCCAGCGCCAGGACACCAGTGCACCCAGCAGCTGCACCAGCAGGCAAATCCACACCGTGGCTATGCCC
>JAHHSB010000073.1 GCA_020025415.1 Oscillibacter sp.
GTCCAGATGATTGTCATTGCCATTGCGGATACAGCCCCCTTATGTCCGACGAAACCGATTGCGCGGCAACCGCCCGAAAGGGGCGGAAGGGCAAGGGCGAAAAGGGTCGGAAAAATATGAATAAATGCTAAAAATTTAGAAAAGGAATTGACAGATTCTAGGCGTTGTGTTACCGTTAGCATGATTGCAGGTTAAACGATTTATCAGTAAAGGAGTGCACGGATGAAATCGACAGGAATCGTCAGGAAAGTGGATGAGCTGGGCAGAATTGTCCTGCCCATCGAGATGCGCCGCACACTGGACATTGCGGAGAAGGACGCATTGGAAATCTATGTGGAAGGCTCTTCCGTCATTCTGAAAAAGTATAAGCCCAGTTGTATTTTCTGCGACAGCAACAAGGACATCGTTGTCTTCAAGGGCAAGAATGTCTGCCCCAAGTGCTTGCGGGATCTGAAAAATTTGCAGAGTATCTCCGAGTAAAAAAGACTCCCCAGACGGCAAGGTTTCACAAGGAAATTACGTGAGACTAGGGTAATTCGATACGGCACAAGGTCGGGCCAGTCTAATGACTGGCCCGACCTTGTTCGCATCTATAGCTTTTTGCTGCGGATATCTTATTGAATTGCCATCTTCAAAAATTAAATCCTCTTTTTGAAGTGATTCTCCCAATGTCATAAATTCGTCAGAATTTCGACAGAAAAAGCGAAAACATAACGCTCCTGGTTGGGATAGAGTGAAATCATCCCGATCAGGAGCGTTGTTTTTGGAAGGGGAATCACCATGGAAGAGACTTACGTACCCCGCAGGAGACGGAGACGCCGCAGGAGATGCCGCAGCGGCTGCGCCCTGGTGCTCTTGCTGTGTATGACAGCGGTGATCGTGACGGGCGTATGGATGCACGCCTCTTCTCCGAAAAAGGAAACCGATTACGAGCACAGCTGGCAGGACGGCGGGGACGTACTGCTGGACACAGCCTTTGGGCAAGCGCTGGAAGCCTTTGCCGCAAGCCATGACCTGTCCCTTTCCGGTTGGCCGGAGGAGCTGCTGGAGCTGGGGGAGAAGAATCCGGAAGCGGAGGAGTTTGTGCTGAACTACCCGCTGAAGAAGGATGAGCACCCCGAGATCGACTTGTCTGACCTGAAAGACAGCCCCACGGTGCCGCTGCTGATGCAGTGGGATGAGCGATGGGGGTATTCTGAATATTCCGGCGGTCTGCTGGGGCTTTCCGGCTGCGGCCCCACCTGCCTGTCCATGGTCAGCATCTACTTATTGAACGACCCCGGCCTGGACCCCCGAACTGTGGCGGAGTTCAGCATGGACAACGGATACAGCGTGGAGAGCAACGGCAGCGCCTGGACGCTGATCTCCGAAGGCGGCCCCAAGCTGGGGCTGGACGTCACCGAGATCCCCCTGGACCGGGACCGCATCTTCCGGAACCTGGAGGTGGACAACCCCATCATCTGCATCATGGGGCCGGGAGACTTCACCACCGGAGGGCACTACATCGTCCTCACCGACTGCGAGGACGGCAAGCTGCGGGTCAACGACCCCAACAGCCGGGAGCGGTCGGAACAGCTGTGGGATTACGAGCAGATCAAGGATCAGATCCGCAATCTGTGGGTATGCCGATGATAATGTTACTTGTCAACGCCTGCACAAGCCGATATGAAACGTTTACAGAGGCGGCATACATTTAGCAAACCGTATGCAGATTACTTCGAAAGAGGATTTGATTTTTGAACATGGCAATTCAATAAGATATCCGCAGCAAAAAGCTATAGATGCTAACAAGGTCGGGTCAGTCATTAGACTGGCCCGACCTTGTGCCGTATCGAATTACCCTAGTCTCATGTAATTTCCTTGTGGAACCTTGCCGTCTGGGGAGCTTTTTTTGCGCAAGGCACATGACGAAGAGGCCGGGATTATAAAGCAGCGAGAACAGATGCTCAAATGATTGCATGAAGGGGAAAAGCCGCCGGACAGGCGGCTTTTTTCCTGCCTGTTGTGGAAAAGAAGGATTAAAAGCAGTACACGACAAATATGCCGCGGCAAGAGCTGATTTTGCCATTTTCGCTTAGTACTGAATCAATGCTACACTGAAAAAAGAAATCGATTGCTGACGGTTAAAGTCCAGCGGTTGTGGACGATGTTAGGAGAATCAAACGCATCTGCATCTGGTGTGGGGCTGCTGACATTGATGGGCATGAAAACATAAGGGGACGTAGAGAAGACCAAACAGGAGATTCAAGCGAAATATCAGCGCAGGGTTTAGCTTCTGCAGGGGTTAATGGAGCGCAATGAACTGGACGGAGCAGTACGCTAATCCATTGCCCAGCAGGGGAACCAGCTGTGCGTGAAATATTTCAGCAACTATACGCTCAACACCCGGCGGGCCTGCATCTTTTGCAGAAGTGGAGAATTGCCCGATTATGATTCGGGAGGCCCAGCCGGAAGCAGTGGACGTAAAGCTGCTGCGGCCGGGTTCTGGGCTGTGCGATGTGTCTGACGCCATTGAAGCAGAGGCAGTGGCTGATGGTCTGCGGACCGGCGTGTGGTCGGGCCACGGCATGGGCCCGGATCTGGGCAGCGCCGTGGATATTGGCAGCAGCAATCACATGGAGATCGTACCGAACATGGTGGTAACACTGCACCCGAGTATCGTAAGCGACAGTGACGGATTGCTGCATGGAAATACGTTCCTGACCACAGAGGACGATCCCATCTGCCTGACTCCGTTTTACAATGACTTGCCCTTTTTGAAGGACCTGTTGGCAAAACTGTCCGGATTCCCTCCCATATCAAACAAGCAAAGGCTCCGCGCATTTTTTGAATGCGCGGAGCCTTTGCCTGTTCAGGACTCCGGCAGGTCCCGCTGTGCTTCGGCAAACTCCTTAAAACGTTTGACGATAGGCTTCTGGCAGGGCTCCAGACAGGCCGGAATGTGCTGCTTTTTATCCATGGGAGCCTCCTTGGCTCAGCGAGTGCCGGGATGACCGTGATGGAAGCGTAAAGAGAGGCAGGCGGGGGATCAGCTCTCCAGGGCGGCGTTATAGAGTTCGTTTTTGGGCAGGCCCGTCTCTTCGGCCACCTGGCGGACGGCGTCTTTCATCTTCACGCCGCCGGCACGGAGGGCCAGGACCCGCTCCACGCCCTCTTCCAGGGTGAGCACGGCGCCCTCCGCCGGGGCGGCGCCCTCTACCACCAGGACGTACTCCCCCTTGGGGCTGTTGTCCCGGTAATAGGCCGCGGCCTCCCCTAGGGTGGTGCGCTGGGTCTGCTCATGGAGCTTGGTCAGCTCCCGGCACAGGGCGATCCGCCGCTCTGATCCAAAGGCCTGGCACAGATCGCCCAGGGTGGTGCGCAGCTTATGGGGCGCCTCGTGGAAGATCATGGTCCGCTCTTCCTGGGCCAGGGAGGCCAGCCGCTCCCGGCGGCTTTTTTTGTTCACGGTGAGGAAGCCTTCGAAAGTGAACCGGCCAGTGGGCAGGCCGCTGACGGCCAGGGCGTTCACCGCCGCGCAGCAGCCGGGGATGGCAATGACGGGGATCCCATCTTCGGCACACAGGCGCACCAGGTCTTCCCCCGGGTCGGAGATGGCGGGGGTGCCGGCATCGGTTACCAAGGCGCAGCTCTCCCCCGCGGCCAGGCGGGCGGCGATGGCCCGTCCGGCGGTGACATGGTTATGCTCGTGATAGCTCACCAGGGGCTTTTTCACCCCGAAGTGGTTGAGCAGCTTCACGGACACCCGGGTATCCTCGGCGGCAATGAAGTCCACCGCCTTCAACGTCTCCACCGCCCGGGGAGAAAAGTCGCCCAGGTTCCCGATGGGGGTGGCGACCAGGTAAAGGGTTCCGCTCATATGGGTTCCTCCTGTGTTCGGTAGTAAATGGCGTCCAGCTCTGCCGTAGGGGCGCCGTCTGTCCCGGTGAGGATCAGGGGCGGCTCAATCCGCAATCCCGGCCGCCCGCCCCGGCGGCCCTCCGCCAGGAGCAAAGAGGGGGCGGCACCGGCGGTCTTGCTCACCAGGCGCAGCCGCTTGGGCTCCAGCCCCGCGGCCCGCAGTTCCGTCAGCGCATCCGTCAGCCGCTCCGGCTTGTGGACCAGGCAGAAGCTTCCGCCCCAGCGCAGCATCCAGGCCGCTGCCCGGCAGAGCTCCGTCAGGGTGCAGCTCACTTCTGTCCGGGCGGAGCGCAGAGCTTCCTTCCCCGGCGCCGGGCCGGAGGCCGGGGGATAATAGGGGGGATTGCTGACCACCAGGTCCCACTGCCCGGCGGGAAGCAGGGAGCCCATGTCCCGCAGATCCCCCTCCGTCACGGAGAAGCAATCTTCCAGCCCGTTTTCCCGGCGGTTTCTCTCTGCCAGGGCCGCCGCGATGGGGGAGAGCTCCACCCCCGTGACCCGGAGCGCCGGCTGGCGCCGCAGCAGCAGCAGGCTCAGCAGCCCCGCCCCGCAGCCCAGGTCGCACACCCGCTGCCCGGGGCGCAGCACCGGGAAGGCGGAGAGGAGAAAGCTGTCCGTTCCCGGGGGGAAGAGGGTGTCATCATAGTAATACCGGTATCCGCAGCCGGAGAACTGCTCCATGCGCTCCATCTTTCCACCTCCGTTGGCCCGCGCTGCCGTACTGCCTTTTATTATAAAGAAAAAGGAAAGGCACCGCAAGCAACTTTGCCAGCGGTGCCTCGATGTATTGTCCTTCTGACGATTATTCGGCGGGAACAATCGCGCTGGCGGGGCAGCCCTCGGCGCAGACGCCGCAGCTCAGGCAAGCAGCCTCGTCGATGACGCAGGCGGTATCGCCCTGGCTGATAGCAGAAGCGGGGCAAGTATCCAGGCAAGCGCCGCAGTTCAGACAAGCATCGGTAATCTTGTAAGCCATTGGAAAAACCTCCTTCCAAATAGATAACCCTTATTTTATCATGGTTTGCGGAAAATGCAAGAGCTCGCACAGAATCCTTACAAAATCTTTTTATTTTCCTTTTTCCCGCCGTTCACAAATTATTTTCAAATTGGTCAAAGAAAGTCAAATGTTTTCTGTTGACATTTGAAAACCACGTGCTATACTAAGCATTAGAACGAAGGTTAAAGAAAGTCAAAGTCAAAGATGAATTTGGCCGAAGATGGAAAGGGATGGTCACAAATGGGAATTTCGGATCTGATCGCCAGCTTCCTGCAGGAGAGTCTGAACGAAGCGGAGGACGGCGTGCTGGAGGTACAGCGCAATGATTTGGCCCAGCGGTTCAACTGCGTGCCCAGTCAGATCAACTATGTGATGTCCACCCGTTTTTCCCCGGAGCGCGGCTACATTGTAGAGAGCCGGCGGGGCGGCAACGGCTATATCCGGATCACCCGGGTGCGGGTAGACCGGCAGACGCTGCTGATGCACGTGATCAACTCCGTGGGTGATCGGCTGGATCTGCCCTCGGCACGGGCGATTTTGAGCAACCTGGTGGATTCCGGGGCGGTGGAGCAGACTGTGGGCCAGACGATCCTGGCGGCAGTGGGCGACAAGGCCCTGGCGGCGGTGCCCCGGGAGAACCGGGATGCGGTGCGGGCGGAGATCGTCAAGCAGACGCTGATCCTGCAGGTATAGGACTCCGGGGCCTTCCGGCAGCGGAAGGCACAGAGGGAAAACAACAACCAATAATTTTTGAAAGACTGCAAGGAGGTCTTGATTATGAAATGCGAGAACTGTGGTAAGAATGAAGTTACCTTTTATTATCAGAGCAATGTCAACGGCAAGGTGGAGGAAAAGCACCTGTGCAGTGAATGCGCCGAAAAGCTGGGCTATACCCAGAAGATTTACAGCCGGGGCCAGAACCTGATGAACAGTATGTTCCGGGGCGGCCTGTTTGACGATTTCTTCAGCCCCATGCCCCATCTGCTGGGCGGCATGGACCGCTTCTTCGGTGAGGACCTGTTTGACGACTTCTTCCGGGAGATGCCCGCCCTGAGCACGGCGCCTGCCCAGCAGCAGGAGGCTTCTGCCGCGGAGGAGAAGAAGGATGACCTGGTGGGCAAGGAGGAGCAGAGCCGCTTTGCCAGAATGCGCCAGCTCAATGCCCTGCGCATGGAGATGAAGAAGGCTGTTCACCAGGAGAACTTTGAGCGGGCCGCCGAGCTGCGGGATCAGATCCACCAGTTGGAAAAGGACGGCAAGGAAGGAAAGTGAGCCTTCCGCCCCACGGGGACGGAGGACGAAAGGAGTAAGACGATATGAATGAAAACAGATTTACGCCCGGAGCTGAAGAGGCTCTGCGGCTTTCCCAGGAGGCAGCCGGTGAGATGGGCCACGGCTATGTGGGCACCGAGCACCTGCTGCTGGGCCTGCTGCGGGAGGAAGAGGGCTTGGCCCACACGGTCCTGACCGAGCATGGCCTGACCGATGAGATGGTCAGTGAGATCATCAAAAAGAGCGTGGGAGCGGGGCTGCCCGGCGGCAACCCCGCCCAGGGGCTGACCCCCCGGGCCAAGCGGGTGGTGGAGATCG
>JAHHSB010000074.1 GCA_020025415.1 Oscillibacter sp.
AGGCAGCACCACCCGGGCCCAGCTGGCCGTGATGCTCTACCGCCGTCTGGTCTGAGCGGCGGCAAGGATTCAAAGCCGGCCCCTGGCGTCCCTGCCCGGTGCGCTTTCCTATTTGCAAAAAGAAACACCCCGAAAACGGTTGTTTTCGGGGTGTTTCTGGAGCTAGTGGGGTGACTCGAACACCTGACCTGCTGATTACGAATCAGCTGCTCTACCGACTGAGCTACACTAGCAGTTTTTGTCCAGAACCGCCGTTCCGGCGCTTCATGCAGCGGTTATTATATCATCTTTCCATCAGAGCGTCAACACCCAATTCGCAGATCTTTCCCCGTCCTAGAGCCCGGCCTCCTCTTGCGGGCTTTACGCGCTGGTAATATACTCAAATAGATTCGGCAGGCCCTTCCCTGGCACCGCTGCCCTTCCTGAAAGGAGACGAAAGAAGATGCGCCCCCCGCAGATCCGCGGTACTCTGCCAGGCCAGGCCGGCAGGCGCTTGGAACGCTCTCATCCTATATCTGCTGGCGGCAGCTATTCTGCTGTTTCAGGGATACCTCTACACAGCTTCCCTCAGCCCGGTCACCCTGTCCGGTCTCAATATCCTTTCCCCTTTGCCGGCCAGCCCCACCGACTTTCCGCTTTTCGCCGCCCTCAGCGCACGATATGCGCATATTACGTTCTGTATTGATGCAGGAGTCCCTTCACTTCTTTTCCCCATTGCTCAAGAAATCGGTTTTCTTCTTTTTCTAATTCCTGATTCTCTTTTCCAATAGAGAAAAATTATTTCAAAATTTTTAGCTTATTTTTAGAAATTATGAACTTGATTTTTTGCACTTTCCAATTATTTCTAAGATTGGAGATTTTACATAAATTTTATGTTCAGGAATATCTACTAAGAGTTATTCACATTTTCAACAGACTTTTCCACAGTCATCTTTCCCTTTATTTACAGCGTTTTCTTCCGTTTTTTGCATTTTTTTACAAACCCTGTAATGATATTTCAGCTGTTTTCGACTTTTGAAAATGATTAACATAAAATACTTTCTCTCTTTACATTTTCTGATTTTTTCCGCAGCTTCCGCGTCCCTGCTGCTTTTTGCATGGCAGCCCCGGAAACTTTCAAAATCTGCAAGTTGACTCCCTTTACATTTTTCGGCCGCTTCGTCTGTTTGTATGCATGATATGCAAAAAAATGAATGCATTCCGTTTCTTTCGGGAGCCCATAATTTTCTCTTGACAATATCGATATTCGATAATATAGTGAAACCAGGAAATATCGATATTCGAAATAGGAGGTGGTCCCCCATGCCCCGGGCGAAATTTCAAACCCTGACCGAGCAGATGTTTTATATCCTGCTGTGTCTGAATCAGGAAAGCTGCGGCATGGACGTGATGGACCGGATCCCGGCCATGACCGGCGGGCGGGTGCGGGTAGGCCCCGGCACCCTCTATAACCTGCTGGAGCAGTTTATGGAGGCGGGCATAATCCGGGAGACCCAGTCCGAAGGAAGGCGCCGCAGTTATCTGCTTACTGAAAAGGGACGGGAGGCACTGGATGGCGAGTATCGCCGCCTCTCCGCCCAGGTGGCGGATTACCGCCGACTGATCGAAAAGGAGAGTTCATAATGAAACAGTGCAAACGGGAGATTAACTGCTACTCCTTCTACGACCGCAGCGGTATTGAGGCTCATCTGGAGCAGATGGCGAAAAAGGGCTGGCTGCTGGACAAGATCTCCGGCCTTTTTTGGACCTACCAGGCCGCGGAGCCCCAGGCGCTGCGTTTTGCCGTTTCCTGGTATCCCCAGGCGTCGGACTTTGATCCCGTCCCGTCTGAGGGACAGCAGACCTTCCACGAGTTCTGCGCCCACTCAGGCTGGAAGCTGGCGGCCTCCGTCGGGCCTATGCAGATTTTTTACAATGACCAGCCCGATCCCCTGCCCATTGAGACTGACCCAGCACTGGAGCTGCGGCAGATCCACAAGCAGGCCAAAAAGATGATGATCTCCTACGGGCTTTTGCTGGTGTTGGCCTTTCTCATGGGCGGCAGCTGGGTCTACTCCCTGCTCCACGAGCCCATCAGCCTGCTCTCCAGTGCCTCCAGCCTGTTCAGCGGCTTTTGCTGGCTGGTGCTGGGGATCTACGAGGCGTCAGACCTGCTGTGCTACCTGACCTGGCGCCGCCGGGCCCTGGCGGCGGCGGAGCTGGGCCAATTCCTCCCCACCCCCTCCGTCCGCCGGCTGTCTCAGGCCGTGCTGATCCTGGTGGGCCTGGGAATGGTGTACTGGCTGCTGGCTACCCGGGAGCCGGGGCTGCGGCTGATCGCCGCTGCCATGCTGATCTGTGTGGGGCTCCTGTTCGTCATCGTCAACAGCGTGAAGGCGATTTTGAAGCGGAAAGGCTTTTCCGCCCGGGCCAATCGGATCATCACCTTGACGGTGGATTTCGTGGTGGCCTTTGCGCTCATTGGCGGCGTGACGTACAGCTTCGTCCGCCTGGCGGCCAGCGGAAGGATCTCCCTTTGGGAGCAGCGGGAGATCCCCCTGACCATCGAGGCCCTCATCGGCAGGAAAGAGGAGGGCTATGTGCAGGAGTTCCGCCCCTCCGGGACGGTGTTCGTGTCCCAATCGGAGTGCTACGAGCACGCCCTGCGGGGCCTGGGCGGAGACCCGCGTTCGCCCACCCTGCGCTACACCATCGTGGATGTCCACGTCTCCGGCCTCTATGACTGGTGCCGGGAAGAGCTGCTCCACGAGTACGATGACTACGGTGTCACTGCAGATGTGGACGAGGGCGACGCCCCCTACTATGTGTATCACCAGACGGACCCGGCCCCTTGGGGCGCCCGGGAAGCCTACCAGCTTTGGTCCTATGGCCAGCCCCGGGACCGGTACCTGCTGTGCTGGGACGAGCGGCTGGTAAAGCTGGATCTGGACTGGGCTCCCACCGCGGAGCAGCAGCGCATTGCCGGTGAGGCCCTGTCCCCGGCATAAGAGCGGAATTGCGCTTTTCCACCAAACCCCGTAAAAAAGAAGGAGAAACCCATCAGGGTTTCTCCTTCTTTTACTTTGCAGTTTTCTCCCCCAGGCTTACCGTCCGGCGGGGAAGGGCGCATCGATATCCAGCGTAGCAAAGGCGTTGCAGTCCATGCCGGCGGTGTGGCCGGCTAAGTACTCGTAATACCCCTGGGCGCCGATCATGGCCCCGTTGTCGCCGCAGAGCTTCAGCGGCGGCAGATACAACCGCCAGCTCTCCTCCTTGGCAGCCCGCTCCAGATCCGCCCGGATGATGGAGTTGGCCGCCACGCCGCCGGCAGCCACCACGGTCTTACGCCCTGCCAGACGGGCAGCCTTCACCACCCGGGGCACCAGCTCCTGGCTCACCGCGCCGGCAAAGTCCCGGGCCAGGGCGGCCCGGTCCAGGGGCTCCCCCACCTGCTGGGCGTGGTGGGCCAGATTGACCACGGCAGTCTTTAAGCCGGAAAAACTCATGTCCAGCTCCGCCCCGTCCACCTTGGCCCGGGGCAGGGCATAGACGCCGCCTTTGGACTGCTGGGCCAGCTCGTCCATGGGCTTGCCGCCGGGATAGGGCAATCCCAGCACCCGGGCAGCCTTGTCAAAGCACTCCCCCGCCGCGTCGTCCCGGGTGGCGCCCAGGATCTTCATGCGGGTATAATCCTCCACGTCCACAATCATGGTGTTGCCCCCGGAGACCGCCAGGGCCAGAAAGGGGGGCTCCAGGTCCGGGAAGGCCAGGTAGTTGGCAGCAATGTGGCCCCGGAGATGGTGCACGGGGATCAGCGGCACACCCCAGCCGAAGGCCACGGATTTGGCGAAGCTCAGCCCCACCAGCACCGCGCCAATTAGCCCCGGGGCATAAGTCACAGCCACCGCGTCGATATCCTGCCGGGTGCAGCCCGCCTGGGCCAGGGCCTGCTCGGTCAGGGTGGCAATCACCTCCGTATGCTTGCGGGAGGCAATCTCCGGCACCACGCCGCCATAAAGGGCGTGCATATCCGCCTGGGAGGCAATCACGTCGGAGAGCACCCGCCGCCCGTCTTCCACCACGGCGGCGGCCGTCTCGTCGCAGGAGCTTTCAAATGCCAGTATCTTCATCTGCCCTTTCCTTCCTTTTCTCTTCTTGCCTGCATGCTCAGCCCTGCCAAGGCACCTGGGGGCCGGGCTCCGCCCCCGCCGGGCGAGGAATGCGGACATAGCGGGCAAACTTCTCCGGCGTGAAGGCGCTGCGGTAAATCTCCGCCTGGGCCTCCATGAGCTGGGCGTCATCCACCGGCTCGGGGCTCCAGTAAATGGCCTTGTAGTGGACGCCGAACACCTCCACATCGTAGCCGGCGGTGCGGGCGTGGTTGCGGGCGTAAAAGCCCAGCCGCCGCCGGGCCATTTCCGGCTCCGGCGCGTGCTCGGGCGCCTCCACCTCCCCCAGGATCACGCCCTGGGGCCAGCGGAGCAGCAGCTGGCGCAGCAGCTCGGCCCCCAGGCCGTCATTGCGCCGGGAAGCAGTGACGCACAGATAGTCCAGCAGCGCCCAGCCGGGACGGCCCAGCCACAAAAAGCACTCGCCCACGATCTCGTCCCCGTCAAACAGGCACCAGGGCTGATAGCGCCCCTCGTCCCAGAGCCGCTGGATATTGGCCAGGGGCTTTAATTCCGCCGCAGGGAAGGCGGCGGTCATATCCGTTTCATACACCTGCCGCAGCTGCTGCGGGGTGGGAAGTCTCAGTTCCATGGGAATTTTCCTCCTTATTTCTCAGCCGAGCTGCCCGGCGGCATTCTCGGCCGCCGGGTCAGCAAACGTGCGGGTCATAATGATGGCATCCTCTTTGGGGAAGTCGTAGTAATTCTTCCGCCGGCCCACGCTGCGGAACCCGTTTTTCCCATAGAGCAAAATGGCCGGGGTGTTGGAGGCCCGGACCTCCAGGGTCAAAAAGGCCAGCTGGTGGGCCTGGGCAAAGTCCACGAATACCCGCAGCAGCTTCTGGGCGATGCCGTTTCGCCGGCACTCCGGGCGAACGGCGATGTTGGCGATGTAGCCCTCATCCAGGATCACCTGGATCCCGGCGTAGCCCACCACCCGATCGCCATCGTCCAAGGCCACCAGGAAAGCCGAGCAGTCGTTTTCCAGCTCCTCGGCCAGCATATTCCGGGACCAGGGGGTGGAGAAGCAGATCCGCTCCAGCTCTGCTACCTCATTCAAATGGTCTCCCGTCATAGGGACGACCCGTACATGCATGGATTGTGTCATAACGCATCCCTTTCCATTTCCGTTTCCTGCCGCCCGGCCGCCCTCCGGAGATCAGCAGGCCCCAGCAGGAGGTCACATAGTCATAGGCGGAACAGCGGAGGAATTGATTCAGCAAGTAGGTAATGTTGTCCAGCACCATGGCCCGGGCCCCCTCCGTCACCTGGAAGGAATGAGCGCCGCGGGAGCCAGGTCCCGTAATCCACAGGTCGAAAACTCATGCGCTCACTCCTTGGCCTCCAGCCAGTTGTTGCCCCAGTGGGCCTCCGCCGTCAGGGGAACGGACAGGCTGACCACGCCCTCCATCTCCTCCGTCAGGATCCGTGCCACGGCCTCCGCATCCCCCGCAGGGCACTCCACGATCAGCTCGTCATGGACCTGCAGCACCAGCCGGGCCCCAGGCTTTTCCGCCCGCAGCCGCCGCCACACGGCGATCATAGCCAGCTTCATAATATCCGCCGCGGTGCCCTGAACGGGCATATTCAGGGCCACCCGTTCCCCAAAGGCCCGGAGATTGTGGTTGGAGGACTTGAGCTCCGGCAGCTCCCGCCGGCGGTGGAACAGCGTCTCCACATACCCGTCCTCCCGGGCCTTTTCCACCACGTTGTCCATATACTGCCGCACGCCGGGATATGCGGCAAAGTACGCGTCCATATAGGCCTTGGCCTCCGCCACGCTCACGCCGATGTCCTGGCTCAACGAGAAAGCGGAGATGCCGTAGACGATGCCGAAGTTCACCGCCTTGGCCCGACGGCGGAGCTCATGACTCACCTCCTCCGGCGCCACGTGGAACACCCGGGCCGCCGTGGCGGCGTGGAAGTCCCCGCCGGAACGGAAAGCAGCCACCATGGCCTCGTCCCCGGCCATGTGGGCCAGCAGGCGCAGTTCGATCTGGGAGTAGTCCGCGTCCACCAAGACACAGCCCTCCGCCGGGACGAACATCCGGCGGATCTCGCTGCCCAGGTCGGTGCGAGTAGGGATATTCTGGAGGTTCGGCTCGGTGGAGGAAAGCCGCCCCGTGGCGGTCACCGTCATCTGGAAGGAGGTGCGCACCCGCCCGTCCGGGTCCATGGCCTTCAAAAGGCCGTCGGCATAGGTGGATTTGAGCTTGGCATACTGCCGATACTCCAGCACCGCCCCCACGATAGGCGCCTCATAGCGGAGCTTTTCCAGCAC
>JAHHSB010000075.1 GCA_020025415.1 Oscillibacter sp.
CCGCAACAGAGCAACCATTGAAAAAATCCGGGGAGAGCTCGTCCGCTTCCTCGATCTGCACGACCCGCGGGCAACGCTCCTTACAAATTTCCGTCAAATGCTTGGTATTTGCGCTTTTACGGTCTCCCACCACGACCATCGCGTCAACCTTTGCGGCAATTTCTGCCGCCTCTGACTGCCGCTTATGCGTAGCATCGCATATTGTATCAAAGATTTTTAGATTTGTACACTCTTTTTTTAGGATTTTTACAGATCCTTCATAAAGATCACGAATACAGGTGGTCTGTGCCACCACGATCAAAGACAGCTCCCGATGCGTTGGATCGGCAGCCAGCCACGCCGACACCGCCTGGGGACCGTCAAAGATCAAAGGAGCGCTGCACCAGCTGGCGATACCTATCACCTCCGGATGCTGCGGCTCCCCGATGATCACGGCCTGACGTCCCTCCTGCTCCGCCTGGGCCACCAGGTGCTGGATCCGCACCACATTGGGACAGGTGGCATTGACACAGTGCACGCCTTTGGTCTCCAGCGCATCCAAAACGGATTTGAGCTCCCCGTGGGAGCGGATGACCACCGTATCTCCCGCCTGGAGCGAGCCGCTGTCCGCCACCTTGCGGATTCCTCGGGCTTCCAGGCCCGCCACCACATGGGCGTTGTGAATCAGGTCCCCCAACATCCAGCACTGTCCGGCGGACTCTGCGGTCTTTTCCGCCAGCTCCACCGCCCGGCGCACACCGTAGCAAAAGCCGGCGGACTTGGCAAGAATCACAGCTGACATGCGGTCGTCCCTCCCAGCGCGTAGGCCTGCTCCAAAATATCGTCGGCAATGGCCTGCATCTCCTCGGCGGTACCGTGCCGCCCGGTGTAGACCGGGTGATAGGGCGTGCCGATGATGATGCGGGTCTTGCGGAAAAGCCGCTTGCGCCCGTCTACAAACACAGGGATCATCACCGCCCCGGTCCGAATGCCAATCATGGCTACGCCGCCCTTAGCCCGGGCCGGCTGGCCGCTCTTTTTGCCGATCCCCTTCTCCACCACGGTGCCCTCGGGAAAGATCAGAAGATTGTCCCCGCTTTTAATGGCCTGGATGGCGGTTTTCACAGCGCTGATGTCCGAGCTTCCCCGGGCCACGGGAAAAGCGCCCACCTTCCGCAGAAGCCAGGCTAAAAGCGGGTTGCGGAACAGCACGTCCTTAGCCATAATGTGCACCCGATAGTCGATGGGCAGTTTCAGCACCAGCAAAATGGGGTCCCAGTTGCTGGAGTGGTTGGGACAAAGCAGCGCCCCGTGGGCGGGCAGATTCTCCAACCCGCTGATCTCTACGGGGAAGAAAAAAAACAAAAAGCTGTTGAGCAGCCGGTAAACGAATCTGAAAAATCTGTTCATGCGCCCATCCTCTTTTGGATCAGGTCCAGAAGCACCTCAACCCCTCCCTGGAAGTCCAGTTCCGTGGTATCTACCAGTACGGCATCCTCTGCCTGGCGCAGCGGAGCGGTCTGGCGGTGAATATCATGATCATCCCGCTCCTGGATCTCCCGCAGCACCTGCTCCAGCGGGGCGGGAGTCCCCCGTTCCTCCAGCTCCTTCCAGCGGCGCTTGGCCCGGGCCTCTGCCGATGCGGTGAGGAAGATCTTGATGTCCGCGTCAGGCAGAACCACGGTACCGATATCCCGGCCGTCCATAATCACGTTGTGAGTCCGGGCCAGCTGGCGCTGCATCTCCAGCAGGAAAGCGCGCACCTCGGGATAGGCCGAGACTTTGGAGGCATAGCGGGAGATCTCCGGCAGGCGGATCTCCCGGGTCACATCCTGGCCGCCCAGCAGCATATGCTGCAGTCCGTCCTCCCCGTAGCGGAGCTCCAGGTGGATCTCCGGCAGGGCGGCAACCACCGCCCGCTGATCGTCGGGAGAGATTCCGGCCGTATAGATATAATAGCCGATGGTCCGGTAAATGGCTCCGGTGTCCACATAGAGAAAGCCCAGCTCCTTGGCCAGGCGTTTGGCCAGGGTGCTTTTCCCGGCACCGGAGGGTCCGTCAATGGCAATGCTGATCATAATCTGTTTCCAACCTTTTCTTCATTCGTTTTCTTCTGCGGCGGAAATTCCCGCCAAATGCCCGGTGGACCAGGCAATCTGCAGGTTGAATCCGCCGGTATACGCATCGGCATCCAGCATTTCGCCCGCAAAGTATAAGTGCTTTACAACCTTTGATTCCATAGTGCTGGGAGAAACTTCATTCACCCGGATGCCCCCGGATGTCACAATTGCCTCGGTGATAGGACGGGGTCCGGCCAGAACAATGGAAAAATGCTTGAGCTGAGCGATCAGCTCCCGCCGCTGTTCCCGGGTGATGTCATGCACCTTCTGGTGAGCCGGGATCCCGGAGCGCTCCACCAAAACCGGGATCAGCTTCTGGGGCAGCAGATCGGAAAGAGCGTTGCAAAAGTCGCTGTTGCGGTACTTCTCAAAGTCCCCCAGCAGCCGTTTATCCAACACCGGCTCATCCAGCGCCGGCTTCAGATCGATATCCAGGCGGTACGCCTTCTTCCCCGTCCAGCGCATATGGGCGGAGGCCGACAGTACCAGCGGACCGCTGACGCCGAAATGGGTGAACAGCAGCTCGCCGAATTCCCGGAAGATCCGCTTTTTCCCGTCAAAGGCGCTCAGCTCCACATTCCGCAGACTGAGCCCCTGCATCCGGGCGCAGTCGTTCCCCTGCTCCCGAAGCGGCACAAGCGAGCCCTGAAGGGGCGTAACCGTGTGGCCCAGGGCCTCCGCCATGCGAAGCCCCTCTCCGGTGGAACCGGTGGCCGGATAGGACACACCGCCGGTAGCCAGAATCACGGCCTGGGCAGGATAGCACCCCTGTTCTCCCCGGACGCCGCAGGCGGCGCCTTCTGTCGTCTCGATCTCCAGCGCCCGGTCGCGTACCAGGTGCACTTTCAGGGCTTTCAGCCGCCGTTCCAGCGCGGCGCTCACATCAAAGGCACGGTCAGAGCAGGGAAACACCCGGTTGCCTCGCTCGACCTTCAAAGGGACGCCAAGGGCTTCAAAAAAAGCCATGGTATCCTTGGCATCAAATGCAGCAAAAGCACTGTAAAGGAACTTTCCATTACGGGTAATGTTGGCCATCAGCGTCTCGTTATCCGCCTGATTGGTCAGATTGCAGCGGCCCTTTCCGGTAATATTCAACTTTTTTCCCAACCGCTCGTTGGGTTCCAGCAAGGTGACGGCGCTGCCCCGTTCCGCGGCAGAGATGGCTGCCATCATACCGGCGGGTCCGCCGCCTATTACAAGAATCTGCTTATTCTTCATCCGATTTACCAAACACACCGTATTCGTCCCAAATATTCTCCAGCTCGGCAAAGGTGGAGGCAACGTCCTTCCCCATCCGATAACCCAGAGCTACCACCAGCGCGTTGATCAGCGACAGGGGCGCCACCATGGAATCCACGAAGGAGATCATCTCACTAGGGGCCAGCAGCGCCGCATCCGCCAGCTGATACATGGGAGAGAGCTCATTATCGGTAATGGCGACCAGCGTGGCCCCGCGCGCAGTGGCGAATTTGGCGGTGTTGAGCGTGATGCAGGAGTAGCGGGGAAAGCTCAGTGCGATGAGCACGTCTCCGGGACCGATGCGGAACAGCTGCTCAAAAATCTCGCCTGCCGCATTGGACTGCACCAGCGTTACATTCTCAAAGAGCAGGTGCAGGTAAAAGTTGAGATACCCCGCCACAAAGGAGGAAGAGCGGGCGCCCAGAATATAGATGTGCCGGGCGTTCATCACATGGTTCACCACCCGGTCAAATTCCCCTCGGTCGGCTTTATCCACCACCATGCGCAGCTTATCGATATCCGACTGCATAATGGCAGCCAGCACATCCTGGCCCGAGAGCATATCGTCAGCGGCCTTGATGCGCTGGGTGGAGGTCAGGCGGCTACGGATCAGCTCTTGCAGCGTACGCTGCATATCCGGATATCCGTCATATCCCAGCTCAAAGGCAAAGCGCACCACCGTGGATTCACTGACCCCAGCCAGCTTTCCCAGCTTACTAGCCGTCATAAAAGCCGCTTTGTCGTAATTTTGCAGGATGTAGGAAGCGATTCTCTTTTGGCCCTTGGAGAACCCATTCATGCGGCCTTCTATGATATGTAAAATGTTTTTGGACAAAACACTCCACGCACCTTTCTTCTTCTTTCAGCAAGCCTCCCCTATTCTATCACAGAAACAGTCAATTTCAAACAAAATTGCAGGAAATTTTAAAATTCCTGCAATTTTATGACAATGTATTCTTTAATTCTGCAAGTTCCTGTTCTGTCAAATAGCGCCACTGTCCGGGCCGCAGCCCCTTGAGGGTCAAATGATGCTCCTGCACCCGCTGCAGCCGCTTGACCTTCAGCCCGCAGGCGGCGCACATCCGGCGGATCTGCCGGTTCTTCCCCTCGTGAATGGTCACAGCCAGCACGGCGGATTGGGGGCCTGTCTGGCGCAGCAGTTCTACCTCCGCCGGGGCAATGGGACAGCCATCCAGCTCCCGCACAGCCCCCAGCCGCTCCGCCGCGCCTGTCAGCTCCCCGCTGACGCTGACCTGATAGGTTTTACGGATCTCATGGCTGGGGTGCAGCAGCCGCTGCATCAGTTCTCCGTCGTTGGTCATCAGCAGCAGCCCTTCGGACTGGAGATCCAGCCGGCCCACGGGATAGACCCGGGCCCCACACTCCCGGACCAGATCGGCCACGGTGGGCCGCCCCTTTTCGTCGGAGAGGGTGGTCACATAGCCCCGGGGCTTGTTGAGCAGAAGATATACCGGCTTCTGCTGCCCTGCCACGGGAGCGCCATCTAGAGTAATGGCGTCCCGTTCCGGGTCCGCCCTGTCCCCCAGTTTGACGGTGACACCGTTGACCCGGACCCGGCCGGCGGTCAGCAGATTCTCCGCTGCCCGGCGGGAGCAGATCCCCGCAGCGGATAGTATTTTTTGCAGGCGTTCTTCCAAGACGCGCCTCCTAGCTGTTCAATAAATTGCGGAAACGATCCAGCAGGCTGACAGGCTCCGGCAGCTCCGGCGCCACCGACTCGCCGCACAGCAGCTTCACCCGGCCTACTTCTTCCCCATCAAGAAGGATTACCAATTCTCCGGCCTCCGTGCCAGCGGAAACCGGTGCATTCAACTGTTGTGGGACCTCTACTTTTGTGGTAAGGCTCTCTCCCTGCCCCACGGGCCACGAAAAGCTCTCCGCCGAGACCAGGGCAACCTCCTTTTCTGCACCGCCGGAGACGGGCACGGAGACGACCTGCTCGCCTATGGCCACGGCCCGCTGGGCGGGATAGGAGGAAAAGCCGAAGCTGTATAATGCCTGATGATCCGCCCAATCGTTTCCATCCTGCAGCGTTACTGCCACCAGCCGCTGTCCGTCCTGCTCGGCACAGGAGACCAGCGTCCGCCCGGCAGCCATGGTATAGCCGGTTTTCAGGCCCAGACAGCCGTCCATATAGGACAGGAGCTTGTTGTGGTTGGTCATGGTCCTGCCGCCGATGGTCGCGGTTTTGGTAGAGGCGATCCGCATCAGCATCTCATTTTCCAGCGCGGCGCAGGCCAGCTTGGCCATGTCCAGCGCTGTGGAATAATGCCCATCGGCATCCAGGCCGTTGGGGTTGGCAAAGGAGCTGTTCTCCATACCCAACTCCTTTGCGCGGAGATTCATCTGTTCTACAAAGGCCTCCACACTGCCAGAGACCCCCTCCGCCACTGCCACGGCTGCGTCGTTGCCGGAGCAGAGCAGCAGGCCGTAAAGCAGAGTTTCCAGCGTCAGCTGCTCCCCCTCCTTGAGATACATGGAAGAGCCCTCCGCCAGCGTGGCATTCCGGGTCACAGTAACGATTTGGGGCAGTTCCAGCTGCTCGATGGCGACCAGGGCAGTCATGATTTTGGTGGTGGAGGCGATAAGCATTTGCTGATTTTCGTTTTGGGCATAAAGTACCCGGCCGCTGTCGGCATCCATCAGCACCGCCGCGGTGGCGGAAGTGCTGACAGCGCAGCAGCTGCCGCTCAGGCAGCCAATCATCACTGCCGGAAGTAAACACAGGGCAATCCATCTGCGGGGGCGTAAGACCATGGGCAATCACCTTCCTGATTTGGTGATGCTAGTATACCCCGCTTAGTAGATTTCTTTTTCCTGCTTTTTGTCGAAATATTTTTCCGCCTTATCCAGCAGGTCCGGGATCATCTCCACCACCCGGTCCACCGTGGATACCGGCGGCACAGCCACAGGCATCACCCGGGTCACGCCATTTTTGATGACCAGGAAAGCCACCGGGTCGATTTTCACGCCGGCGCCGCTGGCCCCACCGAAATCCTTGGGCTGGACCTTGCCGTAATCCCCGCCGCCGGCACCGAAGCCGAAACTCACCCGGGAAATAGGG
>JAHHSB010000076.1 GCA_020025415.1 Oscillibacter sp.
GTAGAAGCCCCGGTTAAAGCTCACCGGCTCTACGTCCGTATAGACATGGATCAGCTTCGCGGAGCCGCCCTTCACGGACAGCGCACGGCTGAGAGTATCCACATACTGCATTTTGGGATAGAAGCGCAGGTCCTCGATGCAATCTTTGTCTCTGCAGGAGTCATAGATCTTTCGGGTATGAATACAAACAGCCTCTCGGATGCCGCAGGAATCCTCCACAGGTCCGGGCACAACTCTTTCGGGCATTACAAAAACCTCCTAATAAGTAAGCTTGAAAGATCAGCTCTTTCACTCCAATATATGCCGTTTGTTCTGGAAGGTGAAAGTCCACCTTGCCCCGGGCCCTCTTTGTGCGGCAAAGCAGGCTCCGGAAGTGGAAAATCAAGATTCCCTCTACCATTTTTTTGATCTTTGCGGTATACTAAATAAAGTTTGATAGAACGGCTGGCCCCGGGGCCGCTTTCCCGCAGCTCCGCCCCAGCGGCGGCAGCAGGGGCCCCGTGATCTATTATATGGTTGAGCAGGAGGTTATGGCATGCCCGGTTACGGCTTCATTCACGACAAGCTGGAGATCAAGTTTCTGATTCTCTACATCGCTGCACGGGTCATCGAGCCGGTGCCCTTTGACACCATGCTGGATCTGACCTTGTGCGACGACGCCATCGACTACTTTGACTTTTCCGAGTGCCTGGCCGACCTGGTGCGGACGGAGCATCTGGATCTGAAGGATGATAAATACGCCATCACGGAAAAGGGGCTGCGCAACAGCCGTATCTGTGAATCCAGCCTGCCCTATTCCGTCCGGCTGCGCTGCGACAAAAACATCGCCGACTGCAACCGCAAGCTGCGGCGGCAAAGCCAGGTGAAAGCCTCCCACGAAAAGCGGCTCAACGGCACGTATACGGTGAATCTGTCCTTGTCCGACGATATGGGCAGCGTGATGAATCTGAAGCTGATGGCCGTGCGGGAGGATATGGCCAAGCTGTTTGAAGAGCGCTTTTTAAAAAATCCAGAGCAGCTTTACGGCAAGATCGTCTCGCTGCTGCTCTCTGACGAAGAGCCGGAGGACGGCCCGGAAAACTTCATCTAAGCGGCAAGTCAAAAGGCCCGGCGCCAATCATGGCGCCGGGCCTTTTTCTCGTTTTTTGCTCCCGTTTTCTTATTGAATGACCACGTTTTCCTCGCCCAGGACCTCCCGGGCCTCATCCACTAGGGCCTGGTGGAGCAGGCAGGAGGTTCCCAGCACCTTGCGGGTATCCGCCATCACCAGGCGCACCGGGGTGGTACCCGGGAACATGGCCAGCACCAGCTTCATGTGCCGCAGCAGCGGGCTGTCCGCCCCCGGCAGCTTCAGATATAAGGTGTTCCCGGGAAGGAGCTTTCCCCCTTCCCGGGGCTGCCTGGCAGGCAGCTGGGGAGCCATCGCCCCACCGTCGGCCGAGAGGGGGCCGGCAAAGTCGCACAGGATCTGAGGGGCTTTTTCGTCCCGAACGGAGATCTTCCCTTTCACCACGATGGCCTGATTTTCCCGCAGATAGCTGCCGCAATTGTCCAGCACCCGGGAAAAGCACAGCAACTCCATGCTGCCGCTGTCATCCTCCACGGTCACATAGGCCATCAGACTGTTGTTCTTGGTGGTCTTGGTCTTGCTCGAGGTCACAATGCCCGCCACGGTAATCGGCTGCTCGTCATGGAAGCGAATGGGGCCGTTTTCCTGGGAAAAATCCTCCAGGATCTCACCAATGGAGGCCGCACCCACCGCCTTTGCCGCGTCGTGGTAGTCGTCCATGGGGTGGCCGGAGAAGTACAGGCCAGTGGTCTCCTTCTCCATAGCCATCAGCTCTCGCTTGCTGAACTCGGGAACATCCGGCAAGTCCGCTTCCTTTACAGCGTTTCCACCAGAATGGTTCTCCTTGTTCATGGAGAAAAAGTCCAGCTGTCCGTCCACATTCTGCCGCCGGGAACCGGCGATGGAATCCAGCACAGTCTCATAGACCTGGATCAGCTGGGAGCGCCGGGCCCCCAGGGAGTCGAAAGCGCCGCTGCGGATGAGATTTTCCGCTGCCCGCTTGTTCAGATCCACCCCGGTCATCCGCTCGCAGAAATCCCGGAAGGAGGAGAACGGACGCTCCTCCCGCTCCTGCACTACCCGGCGGATGAAGCCCCGGCCGATATTTTTGATGGCGGCCAGGCCAAAGCGGATCCCCCCTTCCTCCACGGTAAAGCTGTCAAAGGAGCGGTTGATGTCCGGCGGCAGCAGGGGGATGCCGCACTCTTTGCACTCGTTGATATAAACGGCCACCTTGTCGGAGTTATCCAGCACGCTGGTCAGCAGAGCCGTCATGTACTCTTTGCAATAGTGGCACTTGAAATAGGCCGTCTGATAGGCCACCACAGCGTAGGAAACCGCGTGGGCCTTGTTGAAGGCGTAGTTGGCAAAGTCGTAGATCTCCTGGTAGATGGCTTCCGCCGTTTCCTCGGGGATCCCATTGGCCACGCAGCCTGTAATGCCTCTTTCCTTGTCGCCGTGAATGAAGGCGTCTTTCTCCTTCTGGATCTGCGCCGCCTTCTTTTTGGAGATGGCCCGGCGCACCATATCCGCCTGCCCCAGGGAGTAGCCCGCCAGCTGCTGGAAGATCTGAATCACCTGCTCCTGGTAAACGATGCAGCCGTAAGTCACAGACAGGATAGGCTCCAGCGAGGGATGGAGATAGCGGATCTTCCCCGGGTCCTGGGAGCAGGCCACAAAGCGGGGGATAGAATCCATGGGGCCCGGCCGGTACAGGGCGATGATGGCGGTGATGTCCTCAATATTTTTTGGTTTGAGGGCGATGCACACCCCCGTCATACCGGAAGATTCCATCTGAAATACACCCGAGGTCTTGCCCTGGGAGAGCATTTCAAAGGTTTGCGCGTCATCCTCCGGAATGTCCGCCAGCCGGAAGTCCGGCTGCTGCTCCTGGACCATCTTCACCGCAGCGTCCAGCACCGTCAGGTTCCGCAGGCCCAGGAAGTCCATTTTTAGAAGGCCCAGCTCCTCCAGCGTGGTCATGATATACTGGCAGACCACCGCCTCATCGTTCCGAGCCAGGGGCACATAGGTGTAGACCGGGTCCTTGGTGATAACCACGCCAGCGGCATGGGTGGAGGCATTGCGGGGCATTCCCTCCAGCTTTTTGGCAGTGTCGATCAGTCGGCGGACATTCTCATCCCGCTCATAGAGCCCGGAGAGGGGCTTGCTCAGCCGCAGGGCGTCCGCCAGGGTGATGTGCAGGGCGTTGGGCACCTGTTTGGCAATGGCGTCTACTTCCGCATAGGGCAGCCCCATTACCCGGCCCACGTCCCGGATCACGCCCCGGGCCGCCATGGTGCCGAAGGTCACGATCTGAGCCACATGGTCGTCGCCGTATTTCCGGCGGACATAATCTACCACTTCTCCGCGGCGGGTATCGCCGAAGTCCATGTCAATATCCGGCATACTCACCCGCTCAGGGTTCAGGAAGCGTTCAAAATAAAGGCCGTACTTCATGGGGTCCACGTCCGTGATAGACAGGCAGTAGGACACCATGCTCCCCGCCGCGCTGCCGCGGCCCGGGCCCACAGGAATGCCCTGGCTCTTGGCATAGCGCACGAAGTCCGACACGATGAGGAAATAGTCCGTAAAGCCCATTTTCTCGATCATGTCCAGCTCATAGTCCAGCTGGTGGCGATAGTCGGGCCGCGCCTCTCCGTAGCGCTCCCGGAAGCCCTCGTCGCACAGCTTGCGCAGATAGCTGGGGGAATCATAGCCCTCCGGCAGCTTGAATTCCGGCAGGTGATACTTGCCAAAGGTGAACTCCAGCTGGCAGCGCTCGGCGATCCGGACAGTATTTTCCAGGGCGTCGGGATATTCGGCAAACAGTGCCGCCATCTCGTCTTCCGAGCGGAGGTAGAAGTTCCGGGGCTCATAGCGCATCCGGTTTTCATCGTCCAGGGTCTTCCCCGTCTGGATGCACAGCAGCACGTCGTGGGCCTCCGCATCCTCCTTGTGCAGGTAGTGAGCGTCGTTGGTACACACCAGGGGCAGTCCCGTCTCCTGATGGAGGCGCAGCAGCGCCCGGTTTACCTGGGCCTGCTCGGGGATGCCGTGATCCTGCAGCTCCAGATAAAAGTGCTCCGGGCCAAAGATCTCCGACATGGTCAGAGCGTAGGACTTGGCCCCCTCATAATCTCCGCTGCGCAGGCAACGGGGGATTTCACCGGCCAGGCAGGCCGACAGGGCGATGAGCCCCTCGTGATGCTCCCGCAGCAGCGACAGGTCGATGCGGGGCCGGATATAGAAGCCTTCCACCCAGGCCATGGAGACCAGGTAGCTCAGGTTCCGATAGCCCGTCTCATTTTCGCACAGCAGCACCAGGTGGCGGCTCTCGGCGTCAAATTCATGGACCTTGTCAAAACGGGTCCTGTCCCGGGGCGTCACATAGACCTCGCAGCCGATGATGGGCTTGATTCCCTGCGCCTTACAGGCGCGGTAAAAGTCGATCACACCGTACATGACGCCATGATCGGTGATGGCGCAGGCAGTTTGTCCCAGCTCCTTGACCACGCCGGGCAGCTCCTGGATCCGGCAGGCTCCGTCCAGCAGGCTGAACTCTGTATGCACATGTAAGTGGACAAAGGACATTTCCCATCCTCCCGATTCTCTGAAAAGTCACGATCCCGCCGGGATCGCCCGGTCCCTTCTTTAAAACGGCCCTTACTCCGCCAGCATTTCCTCCAGCAGCTCCACCGCCGTGACGATCATAATGTCACAATGGCCAGTCAGGCCCATGGCCTTGGCCGCAGGGGTAGTATCGTCAGGGGTAAAAGGATTCCGGAGCAGGTCCTGGCAGCGCAGAGCGCCGAAGCGCTCCGAAAAACGCTTCTCAAACTCCTTGGCCTTGGACAGCGTCCGCTTCTTGCTGCCCACAGGGTCCGCGGGATCCACGGGGGTCAGCAGGCCCAGGGCCATGATCCCGCCGACCACCGCGCCGCACAGCTCACCGGTTCCGGCGCCGCCGCCAAAGCCGCCGGCGATGTTGAAGCTCTCCCCCTCGCTCAGGCCAGTCAGATCCTGAAACGCCGCCAGGACGCTCTGGCAGCAGTTAAATCCTTTGTGATGATACTCGTTTGCCGCTTGTGTACGATTCATGGTAAACAATCTCCTTTGTGATAAAAAGTATCGCTTGATCACAGGCCCCTGGCCAGCTCCATCAGTTTTCTCAGCCTGTGGTTCAGGCAGGATTTGGTGATTGGCGGATCAAATTCCCCGGCCAGCTCAGAAAGGGGCAGCTCCGGGTTTTCCAGGCGCATGGCCGCCGTCTGCTGAAGCTTGTCCGGCAGCTGATCCATCAGCCCCGCCGCGATGAGCTTTCGGATCCCCTCCATCTGCTCCTGGGCGGCTTCCACTGCCTTGTCCAGGTTGGCGTTGTCACAGTTGAGCCGGCGGTTGACGCTGTTGCGCAGGTCCTTTTCCACCTTGGCGGCCATCACTTCCATGGCCGCCACCGGAGCGCCGATCAGGGTCAGGAAATCCTCAATATGCTCGCTCTGCTTGAAATAGGTCACATAGCCCCCGTTGCGCAGCACGGACTTGGGCGCGAAGTTCATATCCATCAGCAGCGCCTCCAGCTCCCGACTGACCTGATGATGGGAGGTAGTCAGCTCTAGATGATAGCGCTTTTTCGGATCGGTGATGCTGCCCCCGGAAAAAAATACGCCCCGCAGAAATGCCGCCCGGCAGCACTCTTCTTCCAAAATTCCAAAGTTGATGTGCAGCACTAGGTTGGATTCCGGCGCAAAGCCGAATTGGTTAATCATACGGTCCAGCTTTTTCCGCTCGGTGATCTGGAACACCATTTTCCCCGGCTTGCCTTCCTCCGCCCGGCGGTCAAACTGCAGGTTGAACGCCCGATGGAACAGCCGGGGCAGCCGGGCGGCGAAATTGGGATTTTCCGTGATAATCCGGACCTCGGAGCTGTTGAATGTATTGCAGTAGAGCAGGATGCCGTATGCCTCCGCCCTGGCGCAGCAGAGTTTTTGCACCGGCAGCCTGCACAGCTCGTTCTTCGTGTCAAAGGAAAAGGACATAGCCTGCCTCCCTGCGTAATATCGTCTGACACTCCCTTTCAGCGGGAGTGCTTTCCCTCCATTTGATAGCCATCTTCGGCATAGCCGAAGCGACCGCCGGCGATTCGGACGCTCCGCTCGGCATGCAGCTCCAGCAGGGCCTTGGCCAGGCGCTCAGGATGGTGGCGCACCAGGCCGTTTTCCTCCGCCGCGATGGGTTTACGCACCAGCTCCACCCCCATGCGGCGGCAGCAGGCGGTATCACAGTGGAT
>JAHHSB010000077.1 GCA_020025415.1 Oscillibacter sp.
CTTTATGATTTATGTAAAGACCACCTTGTCCTCGGAATTGGACGTCAATGCCGACGACTATACGATGGAGCTGTCCTCCATCCTCTGGTACCAAGACAGTGAGGCCGGGGAATGGAAGGAACTGACGACCCTCCATGGGGCGGAAAACCGTATCTGGGTCTCCTTTGATGAGATCCCGGATGCCATGTGGCAGGCGGCCGTCTCCATTGAGGACGAACGCTTCTTCTCCCACCACGGTGTGGACTGGAAGCGGACCATCGGCGCCACCTTTACCATGCTGACGGGCAGCAATTCGTCCTATGGCGGATCCACCATCACCCAGCAGCTGCTCAAGAACATGACCGGCTATGACGACAATACCGTCAAGCGGAAGGTGACGGAGATTTTCCGGGCTCTGGAATTTGAGAAGAAGTATACCAAAGACGAGATCCTGGAGCTGTATCTCAACACCATCTATTTCGGCAACGGCTGCAACGGTGTCCAGACTGCCGCTCAGTATTACTACGGCAAGGACGTCTCGAAGCTGAGCGTGGCGGAGTGCGCTGCCCTCATCGGCATCACCAACAACCCATCCAAATACGCGCCCATGCGCACCACCAGCCAAAATGCCCATGTGGTTCGGGACGAGGCCTATGTCAAGAACAACAAGGATCGCCAGGAGCTCATCCTGGGGAAGATGACCCAGATCAAGGACCCGGAGACCGGGGAACCCTTCCTGACGGGAGAGGAGGCTGCTGCCGCGGCAGCGGAGACCCTGGTGTTCAACGAGACGGCCTCTGGCTCGGAAGAAGACGGGGAAGAGACCCATGGCGCTTATCAGTCCTATTTCGTGGACCAGGTGTTCCGGGAAGTGGTCAGCGACATGGTCGAGCAGCTGGGCGTGACGGAGGATACGGCCAAGGCCCGGCTCTATCACGGCGGCTATAACATCTATACCACCATTAATCCGGAGATCCAGGAGATCGCCGAGTCCGTCTATGAGGACCGGAGCAATCTGAACGTCAAGTCTGCCAGTGGCCAGCTGCTGCAGTCCGGCATCACGATTGTGGATGTGACCAACGGCAACGTGGTGGCCATGGTGGGCTCTGTGGGCGAGAAGGAAGGCGACCTGGTCTGGAACTACGCGGCCGGCAACCGGCAGGTGGGCTCGTCCATCAAGCCCATCACCGTGTATGCGCCTGCCCTGGACGCGGGGGTCATCACCATGGCCTCCGGCTTTGACGACTATCCCGTGCGGCTGCTTAATGGCAGCCCCTGGCCCAAGAACTCCCCTGCGGGGTATAAGGGCCGGGTGACCCTGCGCACCGGTGTGTCCCAGTCTATCAATACGGTGGCCATTCAGGTAGTAGAGGCCCTGGGCCTGTCCAACTCTTATAAATTCGCCACGGAAAACCTGGGACTGACGTCCCTGGTGGCACAGGATCTGGAGGGCTCCGGCGCTCTGGGCTTGGGCGGCCTGACGCAGGGTGCCAATACCATGGAGATGGCCGCGGCCTTTGCTGCCTTTGCCAACGAGGGCGTTTACAACGCACCCGTGATGTATGTCAAGGTTACCGACTCGGAAGGCAATACCGTTCTGGAGAATGGGACGGAGAGCAATGTGGCCATGAAAGAGACCACCGCCTACTTCATGAACGACCTGCTTCGGGGCGTGGTGAACGGCGGCACCGGCAGCTCGGCCAAATTCAGCGGCATGACCATCGCCGGCAAGACCGGTACTACCAGCGACCTGAAGGACCGTTACTTCGTGGGCTACACGCCCTACTATTCCGCCGCCGTCTGGTGCGGCTATTCCAACCCGGAGCGGATCAGCTATTCCGGCAACCCGGCCATCACCATGTGGAAAAAGGTGATGCAGCAGGTCCATGAGGGGCTGGAAAACAAGAGCTTCTCTAAGCCCAGCACGGGTCTGACCAAGGTCACCATCTGCAAAGACAGCGGCCTGCTGGCCGGTGAGGCCTGCTACGCCGATCCCAGGCAGGATCGGGTCTATGACGTGTATGTGGCCTCGGGCACCGAGCCCACGGAGACTTGCAACCTCCATGTGATCCGGGATTATTGCCGGGAGGGCGACTGCCTGGCCGGCGAGAACTGCCCGGAGAGCAGCGTGGAGCAGCGGGCCTATCTGGACTATATCCGCACCGATTACGGCTCCGGCGTTACCGCGGCGGACGACGCCTATCTCCTGTCCACCTGGGAGGAGAAGGGGACCTGCACCGTCCACGCGGGCGAGGCAGTGGTGCCTCCGGACGGAAGCAGCTCGGGCAGCTCCAGCAGTCCGGGCTCCTCGGAAGATCCGGACAATCCCACAGAGCCTACCGAACCGGATACGGAAGACGACTGGTGGAACCACCTGGTTAATTGAATCCAAGCGGGCCCTGGGTCCGGGAGACCTCCGCGGCAGTTGCCGCGGAGGTCCCTTGTTATCCGGATCCTTCCGGCAAAGTGCCGAAAAAAAGGCCGCCCACATGAAACTTTTTCCTAGCCTGGGCTTGCAACAGGCGAAAAAGTATGGTACGATGGTCGACGTATAAAGACAAATGGCCACAGGAGGTGGACTTCATGGGGAAGCCGGTGAAATACTACATCGTGGCGGCAGAGGCTCTGCCGGAGATTTTTATCAAAGTGGCCGAGGCCAAGCGCCTGATGCAGACAGGAGAGGCCAAGACCGTGGGAGAGGCGACCCGCCTTTCCGGGATCAGCCGCAGCGCCTTTTACAAGTATAAAGACGCGGTGCAGCCCTTCCATGACATGAAGGCGGGGCATATCCTGACGTTTTACGGCATGCTCAAGGACAACACCGGCGTGCTGTCCCGGGTGCTGTCGGTGTTTGCGGGCTCTGGGGCCAATATCCTGACCATCAATCAGAGCATTCCCACCAACGGCTGCGCGGCGGTGACTATCTCTGCGGAGACCTCGGATATGAACGAGTCGTTAGAGCAGCTGCTTTCCGACGCAGCCGGTGTGGAGGGCGTCATTAAATTTGAAGTACTGGCAGGTTGAGGACATGATCAAGATCGCGATTTTAGGCCTGGGTACCGTGGGTACCGGTGTGGCCAAGGTAGTGGCGGAAAACCACCGCCAGATCGAGCGGAAGCTGGGCGAACCCCTGGAAGTCAAGGCCATTTTGGTGCGCCATTTCAAGGACGGGCCCTACCGTCAGCTGATGACGGACGATTTCTCCCAAATCGAAGAGGATCCGGAGATTCGGGTGGTGGTAGAGACCATCGGCGGCATGGAGGCGGCCTATGAGTACACCAAGCGGGCGCTGGAGACGGGCAAGCATGTGGTTACCGCCAACAAGCAGCTGGTGTCTGAGCGGGGCTGGGAGCTGCTGCGCCTGGCCAAGAAGAAAAATGTGAACTATCTCTTTGAGGCCAGTGTGGGCGGCGGCATTCCCGTCATTCACCCCCTGACCCAGTGCATGGTGGCCAACCGGATCGACGAGATCTACGGCATTTTAAACGGCACCACCAACTATATCCTCACCCGCATGGTGCGCACCGGGGCCTTCTTCTCCGACGCCCTGCGGGAGGCCCAGGCCAAGGGCTACGCCGAGGCGGATCCCTCCGCCGACGTCAACGGCATCGACGCCGGGCGGAAGATCTGCATTCTGGCGGACCTGGCCTTCGGTCAGCAGGTGGACCCCGACAGCATTTCCGTCGAGGGGATCTCCAAGCTGTCGCTGCGGGACGTGAAGGTGGCGGCCCGGGCCGGCTACCGCATCAAGCTGCTGGGCCGGGCGCTGCGGATGCCCGGCGGCGGCCGGACGGCCTATGTGGCGCCCCATCTGGTGCCGGAGGATCACCCCCTGGCCAATGTGGAGGATGTATATAACGCCGTGGTGATTCGTGGCAATGCCACCGGTGACGTACTCTTTTACGGCAAGGGCGCCGGTGAGCTGCCCACCGCCTCGGCCTGTGTATCTGACGTTATCGAGGCCATGCAGCGCAGTGCCAAGCGGGAGGAGGCCGGCTGGAACGGGGATACCGACGGCTTCGTGGACCCCCTGGAGGCAGCCACCCGCTTCTACTTCCGCATTGAGGGCAGCCTGACTGACGCGGCCATGGCTTTTGGCCAGGTGGAAGTGCTCTCCGAGGACGGAGAGACGGGCTTCCTCACCGACCGGATCACCGGACGGGAGGCCAGGGAGCATTCCCGCAGCCTGAATGTGCTCTCCTGCCTGCGGGTGCTGGAGTAAGCGGATAAACCAAAGAGCGGGGAACGGCGTATACTGAAACGTACCACTCCAACTGAGTGAAAGAAGGGACTACCATGAGTTTGATTGTACAGAAGTTCGGCGGCAGCTCCGTCAAAAACGCCGAGCGGATTCTTCATGTGGCGGAGACTATTGCAAAGACTTACTGGGCTGGGAACAATGTGATTGTGGTGCTTTCGGCCCAGGGCGATACCACCGATGAGCTGATCGACAAGGCCGAGGAGATCAATCCCCACCCCTCCAAGCGGGAGATGGATATGCTGTTATCCACCGGCGAGCAGATCTCCGTGGCCCTGTGCGCCATGGCGCTGGAGACGCTGCACATTCCCTGCGTTTCCCTGGCCGCCTGGCAGGTAGGCATCCAGTCCACCTCTGTCCATTCCGCCGCCCGCATCAAGCGCATCGATTCCGAGCGGATCCGCTCGGAGCTGGATCAGCGCCGGGTGGTGCTGGTCACCGGTTTCCAGGGCGTGGACCGCAACGGCGATGTGACCACCCTGGGACGGGGTGGCTCCGATACCAGCGCAGTGGCGCTGGCAGCGGTGTTCCACGCGGATCTGTGCCAGATTTTTACGGACGTGGACGGGGTCTATACCACCGATCCCCGGATCGTGCCCAATGCCCGCAAACTGGACGAGATTACTTATGACGAGATGCTGGAGCTGGCCTCTCAGGGGGCACAGGTGCTCCACAACCGCAGCGTTGAGCTTGCAAAGAAGTTTCATGTGAACCTGGAAGTCGTGTCCAGCCTGGAGGATAAGCCGGGCACCAAAGTGAAGGAGGTCACTAAAGTGGAAAAGACAAATATTGCCGGTGTGGCAAAAGATACCAGTATTGCCCGGGTCGCCCTGGTGGGGCTGCAGCATAATCCGGGCGTGGCATTTCAGGTGTTTGACCTGCTCAGCCGGAACAATATCAATGTGGACGTGATCCTGCAGTCCATCGGCCGGGATGAGACCAAGGACATCACCTTTACCGTCCATAAGAAGGATATGGAGGAGGCCGAGCGCATCCTGAACGATCACAAGTCCGCCCTGAAGTTCGATCACATCGAGATGGACGACAAGATTGGCAAGGTCTCCATCGTGGGCATGGGCCTGATGAGCAACTGCGGCGTGGCCGCCAAGATGTTCGAGGCGCTTTACGAGGCGGGCATCAATATCCAGATGATCAACACCTCCGAGATCCGGGTCTCCGTCCTGCTGGACGAGTCGGATGTGAACAAGGCGGTCAAAGCCATCCACGACAAGTTCTTTGACGATATCTGATGAGTTTCTGCCAGCGCAGGAGACGGGAAGCGCGCCGTCTCCTGCGTTCTGTTTTGCCTCCCTGTCGCATAGGTTCCAGACAAGGAGGGGACGCGCATGAAATATTCGTTCAACCGTTTTGCGGTTCGTTATCTGCTGGTTTTGGGACTGGGGCTGGTGCTGCTGACGCTCCACGGGGCCGGAGGTCTGGGAAAAGTGCTGGCGCCGCAGTTCGCCGGCCCGTGGGAGCTGTCCAAGCTGGGCTATTGGCCTATGCTGGGGGCGCTGGCTCTCAGCGGTGCCTTCCGGGAAGGGGGCCGGGTGCGGTGCAGCGCCCTGGTGGTGCTGGTGCTGACGCCGGCGGCTATCTTCCTGCTCAGCTGGCTCTTCTCGGCCCTAGACCCGGAGGGGGGTATCTATCTTGTCACCTGGCTGGTGTGCGTGACGCTGGGGGCGGCCCTGGCGGAGCGCTGCCCGGTCTGCGGGCGGCAGGGGAGCATCTGGCTGGTTCTGGCGGTGGCCTGGGCGGCCCTGTATGTGATCTTTGCCTTTTTCCCACCGGCGGTGGGGCCCTTCCTGGACCCGGCGGCTGCGGCGGCTATGGCACCCATACCCTGCTGAGGGGGCGGTGAGATTCGCCATTGCCATTTTCCGACAGATGGACTATAATAAATCAATATTGCGCACCGGGGCCGTCCACCCGGGCCTGAAGATACCCATACAATGATGAAGCCCCGGCCCGGAGCCGGGGGCGCACCAAGGAGGAAGCAGCTATGAACGCAATTGTAACCGTAGTCGGTAAAGACCGGGTGGGGATCATCTCCGCCGTGTGCACGCTGCTGGCGGAGCACAAT
>JAHHSB010000078.1 GCA_020025415.1 Oscillibacter sp.
TATCTTGCTGGACGAGCCCTTTTCCGCCCTGGACGGTTTTTTGAAAGACCAGCTGGAGCTGGAGCTGCGGGAGTACCTGGCCGACTTCCCCGGCACGATGATCTGGGTCTCTCACGACTTGGGGGAAGTCTACCGCAACTGTCCCCGGGTGTGCGTCCTTCACCGGGGCTGCTCCGCTCCCGTGCGCCCCATGGCGGAGCTGTTCGCCCGACCGCAGATGGAATCGGCCGCCCGGCTGACGGGCTGCAAGAGCTTTACCGCCGCCCAGGTCACCGGGGAGCAGGCGGAGCTGCCCGCCTGGGGTCTGCGCCTGCGCTGCGCTCATCCGGTTTCCGGCGCGGAACTGGCGGGCCTGCGGCCTGGGAGCCTCCGCCCCGCCCGAGAGGGGGAGGAAAACGCCTTTTTCTGCCGGGTGGAGCGGGTAGTCAACGACGTGTCCGGAATGGTGCTGCTGCTCCGCCCCCAGAGTGCGGAGCTGAATTCCCCAGCCTTGCGCATGGAGCTGCCGGATCGGGAGTGGTCCTCCCTGGGCACCCCGGCGGAGCTGTGGGTCCGGGTGGCACCGGAGGATATTTTGCTGCTGCGAAAGGATGAACCATGATGAATTACCGCGCTTTTGTACTCACCGTCAGTGACCGGAGCTTTCGGGACGAACGGCCCGACAGTACCGGTCCGGCGGTGGAAGCTGCCCTGGAGGCGGCGGGCTTTGTTATCGCCGGCCGGGGCCTGGTGCCTGACGAGCAGCCCCAGATCGAGGCGGCCCTGCGGGCGGCGGCGGACGAGGGGAAAGCAGAGCTGATCGTCACCACCGGCGGCACCGGCTTTGCCCCCCGAGACGTGACGCCGGAGGCAACGCTTTGCGTGTGTGAGCGGCTGGCCCCCGGGATTCCGGAGGCCATGCGGGCCGCCAGTGCCGCCATCACCAACCGGGCCATGCTCTCCCGGGCCCAGGCGGGCATCCGGGGCGGCAGCCTGATCATCAACCTCCCCGGCTCCCCCAAGGCCGCCCGGGAGAATCTGGAGGCCGTGCTTCCCGCCCTGCCCCACGGGCTGGAGATGCTCTCCGGCCGTCCGGCGGACTGCGCCCACACCCAGAGCTAAATGTTCAACAGACCGATCCCTCCCAAAAAGGAAACGCTCCCACCGGCTCATAGCCGATGGGAGCGTTTCCTTTTTGCTGTTTGGAAATCAGAACAGTCCGGAGATCTTCCCGTCCTCGTCCACGTCGATCTTCTCTGCGGCGGGCACCTTGGGCAGACCCGGCATGGTCATAATGTCGCCAGTCAGGGCCACGATGAAGCCCGCGCCGGCGGAGACCTTCAGGCTCCGAACGGTGATCTGGAAGCCGGTGGGCGCACCCAGCAGGGAGGCGTCGTCGGAGAAGGAGTACTGGGTCTTGGCCATGCAGATGGGCAGCTTGTCATAGCCCAGATCCTGGAGCTGCTTGAGCTGCTTTTTGGCGTTGGCAGTGAGATCCACCCCGTCGGCGTGGTAGATCTTGGTAGCGATGGCCTGGAGCTTATCCTCGATAGAGGCCTCCGCGTCATAGCAGTAGTGGAAGTCGCTGGGCTGCTCGCACAGGCGCAGCACCTCCTCGGCCAGGGCCTGGCCGCCCTCGCCGCCCTTGGCCCAGACCTCGCTGAGAGCCACGTTGACCCCCAGGGCCCGGCAGCGGTCCTCCACCAGCTTCAGCTCGGCGGCAGTGTCGGTGGGGAAGGCGTTGATGGCCACCACGCAGGGCAGGCCGTAAACGCCGGTGATGTTTTCCACATGGCGCAGCAGGTTGGGCAGGCCCTTTTCCAGCGCCTCCAGATTCTCCTGGTTCAGATCCGGCTTAGCCACACCGCCGTGGTGCTTCAGGGCCCGCACTGTAGCCACGACCACCACCGCGTCAGGGTGGAATCCCGCCGCCCGGCACTTAATGTCCAGGAACTTCTCCGCGCCCAGGTCGGCGCCGAAGCCGGCCTCGGTGATCACATAGTCCCCCAGCTTCAGCGCCGTATCCGTGGCGGTGACGGAGTTGCAGCCGTGGGCGATGTTGGCGAAGGGGCCACCGTGGATCAGGGCAGGGGTGTGCTCCAGGGTCTGGACCAGGTTGGGCTTGATGGCGTCTTTGAGCAGCGCAGCCATAGCGCCCTCGGCGTGCAGGTCCGCCGCGGTGACAGGCTTATCGTCCCGGGTATAGGCCACCACCATCCGGGCCAGGCGCTCCTTGAGGTCGGTCAGGCTGGTAGCCAGGCACAGCACCGCCATGATCTCCGAGGCCACGGTGATGTCGAACCCGTCCTCCCGGGGGACGCCGTTGACCTTGCCGCCCAGACCGCAGATGATGTTGCGCAGCTGCCGGTCGTTCATATCCACGCAGCGCTTCCAGGTGATCTTGCGCACATCGATATTCAGGGCGTTGCCCTGCTGAATGTGGTTATCCAGCATGGCAGCCAGCAGGTTGTTGGCCGCGCCGATGGCGTGGAAGTCACCGGTGAAGTGAAGGTTGATGTCCTCCATGGGCACCACCTGGGCATAGCCGCCGCCGGCCGCACCGCCCTTGACGCCGAACACCGGGCCCAGGGAGGGCTCCCGCAGACACAGCACCGCCTGCTTGCCCAGACGGGACAGGGCGTCAGCCAGGCCCACGCTGGTGGTGGTCTTGCCCTCGCCGGCGGGGGTGGGGTTGATGGCCGTCACCAGGATCAGCTTGCCCTTGCGGGGGGTGTTTTTCAGGGCATGGATATCCAGCTTGGCCTTGGTGCGTCCGTAAGGCTCCAGGGCTTCCTCTCCCACGCCCAGCTTCTGGGCGATCTGGGTAATGGGCAGCATCGTTGCCGCCTGGGCGATTTCAATATCGGTCTTGATCTCCATCATCGTTCACTCCTTTTGATCAGTTGACAGGTTGTGGAAAGGCGGAAAGTATCCTCTGTTTTTTTATTGTACCATACTTTTCCCTTTCTGTCTTGTCTGGCGGCGGAAAAAGTTTAAAAACAGGCGATGCAGCCTCCGCTCCGCCGTCCCGCCCGGCGGGGCTTGCACCGGGGAAGCTTTTCCGGTACAATGAAGGCATCTTACACTAGGAGGCACAGCCCATGGAGCAGACCGTTCCCCTGAAGATCATCGCCCGGATCCGCAGCGATTTTCCCACCAAATTCGGCATTCCCCGCCAGAGCGGACTGGTGGAGTCCATCCGGGCTCGGATCGTCTTTGAGCCTCCCTATCGCAACCCCGACACCCTGCGGGGGCTGGAGGGCTTTTCCCACATCTGGCTGATCTGGGAGTTTTCCCAGGCGGTGCGCAGCGACTGGTCCCCCACGGTACGTCCGCCCCGGCTGGGGGGCAACACCCGTATGGGGGTGTTCGCCACCCGTTCCCCCTTCCGGCCCAACCCCATCGGCCTGTCTTCCGTCCGGCTGGAGGAGATATCCCTCCACGGCCCCGAGGGGCCCACGCTGGTGGTCTCCGGCGCGGACCTGATGGACGGCACCCCCATTTTCGACATCAAGCCCTATGTCCCCTATGCCGACAGCCATCCCGAGGCCGCCGGCGGCTTTGCTTCCGTCCGGGCGGAGCCCTCGCTGCAGGTGGAGTTTCCCCCGGAACTGCTGACCAAAGTACCAGAGGATCGCCGGGCTGCCCTGGAAGGGGTGCTGGCCCTGGATCCCCGGCCGTCCTATCAGAATCAGCCCAGCCGGGTCTACGGCATGGAATTTGCCGGGCTGGAGATCCGCTTCACCGTGGAGGGTGAGCTTCTGCGGGTAGTGTCGGTAGAGCCCCGATAAGCAAACCCCCTCCCTGGGATCAGGGAGGGGGTTTTTGTTACCGCGCGCCGGGCTCACCGGGGGAAAAGAGGGCATCCACCGTGCACTGCAGCTCCCGGGCCAGGTAGAACGCCAGGGCCAGGGTGGGGTCGTACTTGTTATTCTCAATGGCGTTGATGGTCTGCCTGGACACGCCGCAGCGCCGGGCCAGCTCCTCCTGAGAAAGGCCCAGTTCCTTTCTCCGCGCCCGAATCTCGTTTTCCATGATCAGCCACCATACTTCTTCCGGTAATAGAGCAGGCACAGGAAATAGATGATGGCCGTGGCCCCCAGCTGGACAAAGGGGTTATAGATCTCCATCTGCGCCACCCACTTGACCAGATCCACGAACATCAATCCCACAGCGGCCAGCAACGTGGCCGCGCTGGCCTTCCAGACCACCAGCTGCCTGCGTTCATCCCCCTGCCGCAGCAGCGAGACCACCATGCCCACATCCAGGATCGCCAGCCCCAGAAGCAGGCCCAGCCCCAGCGCCGCAGCCATTCCCTCAATGCTTCCCATATTTTGCACCCAATCCATATTCCCCGCTCCTTTCCACGCTTCAAAATGTAAAATTCTTTTGACATTTTGAAACTACCACAGCCTTTTTAAAATGTCAAGAGTTTTTGACATTTTGAGGGAGAGAAATCCGGAGGGCGGCCGTCTTTCGGCTGCCCTCCGGCTCTTGCGGGTCTGCTTTTTCAGCGGATAAAGTTGGTTTTGACGGCGGGCTCGTAGGCCGGAGGCTCCACGCCCGCCTGGCGCCCGGCTTGGATGCACTGGAGCAGCCAGCCCAGGTTCTCCCCCAGGGTGCGCATGGTCTGCAAACCCTCGGCGTCCTGGAGCACCTCCTCGGGGGTGTTGCCGTGGACCTGGTTCCAGTACTGGGAGGGGACCACGGGCATATTGTTGATGGTGAAGTACTTGTTCAGCCGGTCAAAGGCGGCGGAGGCCCCGCCCCGGCGGCAGGAGACCACCGCGGCCCCCGGCTTGCCGGACAGACGTCTGCCGGCGGAGTAGAACAGCCGATCCAAAAAGGCGGTCAGCTGGCCGCTGGGCCCGGCGTAATACACCGGGGAGCCCAGCACCACCGCGTCGAACTCGTCCAAGCGGGCAGCCAGTTCGTTCACCCGGTCGTGATAGATGCACTGACCCAGCTTGCGGCAGCCGCCGCAGGCCCGGCAGCCTGGGATCTCCCCGGTGCCGATCCAATAGATCTCCGTCTCGATCCCCCGGGCGCTGAGGCTTTTTTCCACCTCCCGCAGGGCGGTATAGGTGCAGCCCTGTTCATGGGGGCTGCCATTGATCAGCAGTGCTTTCATCAAACTCATTCCTCTCTTTCCTAACGTGTTTGGCGGCGCGTTTTCATCCGTCATCTTCCTTACTATATGCCTCCGGCGGGGAAAATCCCCCGCCGGAACAGCCGGAAAGCCTCCGCCCCTTCCGGGCGGAGGCTTTCCGGTACGCTCAAACCGGTTTTTCCCACAGACAGACGCTTCCCGCCGCCCGGGTCTTGTTCAAATCGATGAGCCGCTGGTTGGAGCTGCCCCGAAACAGCAGCGAGATATCGTAAAGCGCCTGGACAAAGCGGCCATCCACCAGCACGTCCACCAGGCTCAGCAGCTCCTCCGTCACCTCGCAGTGGGGATAGCTGCCCGGGCTCATCAGCTCTTCATAGGTAAAGCCGCTGAATGCCCAGATGTCCTTCCCCGGCAGCTCCTGCCGGACCCGGCGCACAAAAGGCAGCAGCGCCCGCTGGTTTTCCGGCTCAAAAGGCTCGCCCCCCAGCAGAGTCAGCCCGTTGATATAGGACGGGCGCAGCAGCTCCAGCACTTCCGCCTCCGTCTCGGCGGTGAAGGGCTTGCCGTAGTCAAACTCCCAGGTCTGGGGCTGAAAGCAGTGCTCACAGTGGTTGGTGCAGCCCGAGACGAACAGGCTGACCCGGACACCGAACCCGTTGGCAATGTCGCAGTTTTTGATCTCTCCGTAATACATCTTCGGCTCCTTCCGCATGGCTTTTCCCCAGGGGAGGCGGGAGGATCTGCCTCTCCCGGGGAAAAGACCAGTTCGGGCAGCGCTGCCCGGGCGGGATTACAGGTGCATCACCCGGTCCCGAATCTCCTGGGTCCGGCCCTGGTTCCAGAACTGCGTGCCGATATAGCCGCAGGTTCTCCGTGCCACGTTCATCTTGTTCTGGTCGGTGTTGCCGCACTTGGGGCAGCGCCAGATCAGCTTGCCGTCCTCTTCCACGATCTCGATCTCACCGTCCCAGCCGCAGACCTGACAATAGTCGCTCTTCGTGTTCAGCTCGGCGTAGATGATGTTGTCGTAGATGAACTTCATCACCTGAAGCACGGCCTCCAGATTGTTCTGCATATTGGGCACTTCCACGTAGCTGATGGCACCGCCGGGAGACAGGTGCTGGAAGGTGGCCTCGAATTTCAGCTTGCTAAACGCGTCGATCTCCTCAGAGACGTGGACGTGGTAGCTGTTGGTGATATAGTTCTTATCCGTGACC
>JAHHSB010000079.1 GCA_020025415.1 Oscillibacter sp.
GATATGGACAGGACCCTTACTGCTGCAAAGCCGCGGCGCTGATCCAACAGCTGTGCCATGCGCCCCAGGCCGCGGTCCATTTCCTGGCGGGCGGAACCCAGACCAATCTGGTGGCTGCCGACGCACTGCTCCGTCCTTATGAAGCAGTGATCGCTGCTGTAACCGGTCACGTCAGCACCCATGAGACTGGGGCCATTGAAGCGTTGGGGCACAAAGTCTGTACAGTAGATACACCTGATGGGAAACTGACCCCGGAACTGGTGGGATCGGTAGTGAAGGCCCATTATTCCGAACACATGGTACAGCCCCGACTGGTGTATCTGTCCAACACCACCGAGCTGGGCACCGTCTATACCAAGGCGGAGCTGCAGGCCCTGCGCCGCTGCTGCAAGGAGCACCGGCTGCTGCTGTACATCGATGGGGCCCGGCTGGGCTCTGCTCTCGCTTGCTCGGCCGCCGGGCTGGACTTTGCCGACCTGGCGGAGCTGGCGGATGCCTTTTCCATCGGCGGGACCAAGAACGGCGCCCTGTTGGGCGAAGCGCTGGTCCTGGTCAATCCTGCTTTTCAGGAGGATTTTCGCTGGTATATGAAGCGCCGGGGTGCCCTGCTGGCCAAGGGGCGGATCCTGGGTATCCAGTTTCTGGCCTTACTGGAAGACGGGCTTTACCTGCGCCTTGCCCGGCACGCCAATGATCTGGCTCTAACTCTGCGGGCTTGCATGGAGCGTCTGGGATACCCCATGGCTGCGGACTCCCCTTCCAATCAGCAGTTCCCCCTCCTCCCCTCCTCCACGGCAGAACAGCTGCAGAAGCTGGGATATGAATTTGAGATCGACCACACCCGGCCTGACGGTACGGTGTGCATCCGCCTGGTCACCAGCTGGGCCACACCGGAACATGCGGTGGAGCGGTTTCTGGCGGATCTGTCCCACTGTTCCAGACCGCTCTGTTGAATTAAAAAGCAGCCCCGCAAAAGGGCTGCTTTTTTAATTTTCTCTTGACAGGAACGTTTGTTCGAGTTATAGTTGTACTAGAACAAAGATTCGATTTTAGAAGGAGAGATGCTTCATGACTGGCTGGACGTTCTTTTTTATTTTGATCGGCGTTGTGTTTTTGACCACCCAGCTGTTCCGTGTGATCGATGCCATTGAGCGGCCCGTCCGTCACCGCAGCCGCCGGGCCGCTGTCCGCTATTAACCGGCCATGGACCTGCTGGAGAAGCTGACGATCCTCTCCGACGCAGCCAAGTATGACGCGGCCTGCACCTCCAGCGGCAGCCGCCGCGGTTCCCGGAAAGGCATGATCGGCAATACCTCCACCGCGGCGGCAGGCTGTTGCCACAGCTTCTCCGCCGATGGGCGCTGCGTGACGCTGCTCAAGGTGCTGCTGACCAATCAATGTATTTATCACTGCAAATACTGTGTCAATCGCTGTAGCAACGACGTGCCCCGGGCCATGTTTTCGCCCCGAGAGTTGGCCGAGCTGACCATTGGATTTTACCGACGAAATTATATCGAAGGGCTGTTTTTGTCATCTGGTGTAGTCCGCAGCCCGGACTACACCATGGAATTGATAATCCGGGCCCTGCGGATTTTGCGGGAGGAATATCGCTTCAATGGATATATCCACGCCAAAGTGATCCCCGGCTCCTCTCCGGAACTGGTGGAAGCCCTGGGTCTGCTGGCGGACCGGCTGTCGGTAAATATTGAGCTGCCCTCGGAATCCGGGCTGAAGCTGCTGGCCCCCGATAAGACCAAGCGGGCTATCTTCACGCCCATGAGGCAGATCCGGGATGTGCGGGCCAATAACCGGGAGGAATTGGCCAAATATCGCCACACCCCCCGCTTCGCTCCCGCCGGACAGAGCACACAGATCATCGTGGGCGCCACCGGGGATAGCGACCGGCATATCCTGCTGCTGGCCCAGGGGCTGTACCAAAATTACAAGCTCAAACGAATGTTCTATTCTGCCTATGTGCCCGTGGTAGAGCATGCCCTGCTCCCGCCCCGGGACGCCCAGCCGCCCCTACTGCGGGAGCACCGGCTCTATCAGGCGGACTGGCTGCTGCGTTTTTACGGCTTTCAAGTGGATGAGCTGCTGGATGACCAGACCCCGGACTTAAATCCCCTGGTGGACCCCAAGTGTGGATGGGCCCTGGCGCATCTTGATTTTTTCCCCGTGGAGATCCAGACGGCTGACTATGAAACGCTGCTGCGGGTCCCCGGGATCGGCGTAACCAGCGCCCGCCGGATCGTGGCCACCCGCCGCAGCACCCGGCTGCGCTGGGAAGATCTGCGGAAGCTGGGAACGGTCATGAAGCGGGCGCAGTATTTCATCACCGTGGGCGGACGGCGCCCGACGGAGCTCCGTTTCCGGCCGGAGACGCTGGTGCAGAATTTGACTGCCGCTGAACGCCCGGCCCTCCACCAGCCCATGGAACAGCTTTCTCTGTTCGATCCGGCCATCTGAAGTGAGGATATCATGCAGGAAATGATTTATTTGTACGACGGAAGCTTCGACGGCTTCCTGTGCTGCATTTTTGAAAGTTACAGCAAAAAGGAAGTCCTCACCGCTATTTACAGCGATGAGGACTTCCTGCCCCTGCTCTATGAGATGCGGACTGTGCAGACCGCCCCGGCCCATGCAGCCCGGGTGTATCGGGGGATCCGCAAGCACTCCCCTTATGCCGCGCAGCTGATCCGCCGGGCGTTTTTGTGCTGCATGGAACAGCGGGAGATGCAGCTTTACCGTCTGGTGGTCCGCCTGTTCCGGGAGGGTCCTGCCTTTTTGAGCAATCAAACCGATCCCATGGTGCATCCGATTTTAGAGGCGGTGCGCTACCTGAGTGCGGAGCTGGAAAAGTACCGTGGCTTCGTCCGCTTTTCCGAGATGGGCGGTGTCCTGGGTGCGGAGATCACCCCCAGAAACCGGGTTCTGCCCCTGCTGCGCCCCCATTTTTGCAGCCGCTATCAAAATGAATCCCTTTTCATTTTCGACCGTACCCACCACGAAGCTCTGTTCTATGCCGCAGGCAAGGCGCAGATTCGCCCCCTGGAATCCTTCCAGATGGCGCCGCCCGACCAGACAGAGGCAAATTTCCGCCTGCTCTGGAAGCGATTTTATGATACCATCGGCATCCAGGCCCGGGAAAATCCCAAGCTCCGCATGAGCCATATGCCCAAGCGCTACTGGGCAGACATGACCGAGTTTCAGGGTCCCGAATGGTTCAAGGCTCCAGATACTCCCGCAGACGCTGCAGCCCCTTCCGCTCCAGACGGGAGATCTGCACCTGGGATACCCCCACGATCCGAGCCGTCTGCTCCTGAGTCAATCCCTTAAAATAGCGCAGCAAAATGGTCATCCGTTCCTTCGGCGGCAGGCGGTCAATGGCCTCCCGAAGGGCGATCTGCTCCAACAACTGCTCTTCTGGAGCATCGGTTCCCACCAGGCCCTCCAGAGCCAGGCCATCGCCGGTCTCCCGCTGCAGGGAGTCCGGCGCCTCGGTGGCCAGATCGATCTGGGCAATCTCCTCGGCAGAAAGGCCCGTCTCCTCCGCCAGCTCGGAAAGGACCGGTTCCCGGCCCAAAACTTGCCGCATCCGTTCTCTGGCACTGTAAAGGTTTTTTGCCTGCTCCTGTATGGTACGACTGACTTTTATGGAACCGTCATCCCGCAAAAAGCGGCGGATCTCTCCGGTAATCTTGGGCACGGCGTAAGTGGAAAAGCAGGTACCGTAGGAAAAGTCAAAGCCCCGGACCGCCTTTAAAAACCCCAGGCAGCCCAGCTGATAGAGATCCTCTGGATCCACCCCTCGGCCATAAAAGCGGCGGACAATGCTCCAGATCAGGCCGCTGTTTTCCCGCACCGCTTGGTCACAGGCCTCATGGTCGCCAGATTGGGCCGCCCGGATGAGTTCCAGCGTTGCCTGTCCGCTCATTTTTGAGGCTTGACCCGGGCGGCGATCCGCTTTTTCAGTACGACCACCGTTCCCTTTTCCGGCTCCGAACGAACCAGCAGTTTATCCATAAAGCTCTCCATAATGGTAAAGCCCATGCCACTGCGCTCTTCCCCGCCGGTGGTGAACATAGGCTGGCGGGCCTGATCGATGTCTGCGATGCCCCGGCCCCGGTCTTTAATGAACACCTCCAGCACATTTCCTTCCAGGATCTTCGCCCGGAGCTGGATCTTTCCCAAAGTGCTGGGATAGGCGTGTACGATGGCGTTAGTCACCGCTTCGGATACAGCGGTCTTGATGTCCTCCAGCTCGTTGAGCGTGGGATCCATCTGCGCGGCAAAGCATGCCACCGCCATTCTGGCAAAGGCCTCGTTGCTGCTGCGGCTGGGAAATTCCAGGTTTATGTAATTATTGGTTTTTGTTTTCATGGCCCTCTCCTCTTATCGTATGTCTACCAGGCGGCTGATCCCGGCTGCGTCCAAAACCCGTTTGGCCTGGGGCGGAACATGACAGACCATCATGCTTCCCTCCAGGTGCTGCATCTGCTGCTGTGCCCGCAGAATCAGGGCGATGCCGGAGCTGTCCATAAAACTCACGCCCTGAAAGTCCAGTACCAGTCGCCGGGGCAGCGCGGCGTCAATGGCCCGCTCGATCTCCCGGATGGCGTTTTTTGCCCCGTGGTGATCTAGTTCCCCAGAAAATTCCAGCAACAAGTTCCGATCCGTACTCTTTGCCTGTATCTCCATGCCATCTTCTCCTTTGTGTTTCCACGCCTCTGCGGCGGCTTGAGATTCCCCGGTTTTCCCGGTGGAACGCGCGTAAAGCTTTTTGACTTTACTCTTATGATCATTCCTGCAATTTTAAACCGCTTAGGAGGCGCAAATCGCCGTAGAGTGAGTAACTTCTACGGCGATCATAGCATGTCCTTCCTTTTGCTTTCTGTCGAAAGAAACGGAGAGGAATTCTTTTTTTGAATTCCTCTCCGTTATCCCTTTACCTGTAAAGGATTATCGGTTCATAGCCTGGGCCGAAGCCTCCAGCTTTGCAATCAGCTCACGATACTTGGCGGCTTTCTCCCGTTCGGCGTTGACCACCGCTTCTGGGGCATTGGCCACAAATTTTTCGTTTTTCAGCTTGTTTTCGGTAATGCGCAGACCGTTCTCCGCCTTCTCTTTTTCCTTGGCGATCCGCTCCAGCTCCGCGGCGATGTCCACCAGTTCGGCAAGGGGCATATAGGCAGTGGCATTAGCGGTGACCACGGACAGCTGGCCGGTAACGTCGGCGGGAGCGGTCTGATCGATGGTCACCTGGCTGGCGTAGGCCAGGCGCTCCATAAAGCGGCGGCCCTGAGCGTAGATCTCCGGCGTGGCGGTGACGATGAGCAGCTCCGCCTTCTTGGATGGGGGTACATTCATCTCCGCCCGGCGGGCACGGATAGCCTTAATGGTATCCATCACCGCCTCCATAGCGGACTCCTCCGCCGGGAAGTTGAGCACTTCCCGATACTCCGGCCACTGAGATGTCATCAGATAGTCCCCCTCTTCCCCGGCCATACGGGGCAGCGCCTGCCAAATCTCTTCGGTGATGAAGGGCATGAAGGGATGGAGCAGCTTCAAAAGCTCGATAAGCACGTAGCACAGCACGTTCTCCGCCACCAGACGGGAGGCCTGGTCTTCCCCGTTCATCCGGGTCTTAGTCAGCTCGATATACCAGTCGCAGTAGGTATCCCAGATAAAATCATAGACCTTGGCGGAGGCCACGCCGATCTCATAGCTGTCCAGATTCTCCGTGACCTCTTTGATCAGGGTGTTGAGCTTACTCAGGACCCAGCGGTCCTCCATCTCCAGCTCCTCGGCGGCAGGCAGGCGGCACTCCCCAATGGTCAGATTCATCATTACGAAGCGGGAGGCATTCCAGATCTTGTTGGCAAAGTTTCGCATGGCCTCGCACTTTTCGGTATAGAAGCGGGTGTCGTTGCCGGGGCTGTTGCCGGTGATCAGATTAAAGCGCAGAGCGTCGGCGCCATACTTTTCCGCCATCTCCAGGGGATCGATGCCGTTGCCCAGGGACTTGGACATCTTGCGGCCCTTGTCGTCCCGGACCAGGCCGTGGATCAGCACGGTGTGGAAGGGGATCTTCTTCATCTGCTCGCAACCGGAGAAGATCATCCGGGCCACCCAGAAGAAGATAATGTCATAGCCGGTGATCATGACGGAGGTGGGATAATAGAAGTCCAGATCCTCGGTCTTATCCGGCCAGCCCAGGGTGGAGAAGGGCCACAGAGCACTGGAGAACCAGGTATCCAGCACGTCGGGATCCCGGGTCAGGTGGGTGCAGCCGCACTTTTCG